>JAQSXU010000015.1 GCA_029256485.1 Clostridiaceae bacterium | reverse complement strand
AGTCTTCCAGCTGAGTGCCGAAAACAAAATCAAAAGTAAATCAGCTGCCAGAAATGGCGGCTTTATTATTACCAGTACGGATGGTTTACCGTTTACGTTCTAGGGATGGTAACTGCCATAACTAAAAAAATAATTCCTAGGGTCAATCGCCTTATATTTTTTTTACTTTCCCTTACCTCTACTTTGTTCAGAACAATTTCTTTTACAGGTATTTTTGAAGTTTTAATTATAGGAAGTGCTGAACTTGCAATGGAAACTAGAATTGCCATCAAAAATGTTGTAGCCAACTGTATAGGACTACTATTTAAAGTAGCGCTTGTACCAAAACTTTTTGCCATCATGATGGTCATAAAATGAAGTACGACTATACCCAGACCCGTTCCTATACTTCCCCCGATAATACCGTATACAAGGCTTTCAGCAAGCATTACAAGCCCTGTTGTTAATTTTGTTGCTCCAATGCTTCTGAATGTACCTATTACAGGTAGTCTTTCGGTTGTAATAACCTTAAAGCTTGTATATATAATAAAGGCACTAATGAACAGTACAATAAGCGTTGTAATTGACAAGGCAGTTCGCATCGCTCTCAGCTGTTCTTCCATCTCATTCTTGGTCAATGTCTCTTCAACGGTATATTGCCTGTAATTTCTCGAAAGGTCTTCAAGCATCCTTTGTAAGTTTTCATTTTTATTTAGTTTAATATACAATGCAGAAACTTGATTTTTTTCCTCGCAACTTACCGTACTGATAATACTTCTAGGAACAACAGCCGTTATTGTCTGGCCACCGCTTGAGAATGGCCCGACAGGCTTTGAAATGCCACACACTTTAAGTCTCAGCTTTTGCCCCTTCAAGGTGACATCTATATTGTCACCTACCTTTATACCGTACTTTTCCGAAGATGTTTTGCCAATGATTGCCTTATAGCCGGTAAAAGACCCTAAATCCGCCCCTGGTTCCATTACTATCGGATTCATTACTGTCAGGTCATCATACTCGATTCCAATTAATTCAACCTTAGAAAACTCATTGCTCTTGTATTCATACATTCCCTCTGCAATTGCCATCCCAACAGCATATTCCATTCTTTCCTTGTATTGTACAGCACCAGCCATATTGAAATACGGCGAAGGTGAACCTGAATTTGCATGGACAACGATATCAGAGGTACCGCTTATCCTTTTTATCTGACCCAGATATATACCTTCAACAGTTTTTGTAATTGCACCTGCGGCAAAATAAAGCGCCGAAGAAATAATCAATGAAAAGATAATTAGAAACGTTCTGAACTTTTTTTCCTTTATATTTAACAAAAAGAACTTTACAATTATTTGCATATATCACCTCCGTATTTATTATTTTTCAAATAACATTTTTGATATCTGCTCTAAAAAGTCTTTTACTTTATCTTTATCTAATAAATAATATAACCTGTGTTCATCACGTTCTGGCTTCACCAGATTTAAGCTGATTAAAAGGCTTAAATGATGCGACACTGTTGACGATGCAATATTTAATTGTTCTGCTAGTTCCTGTACGTACCACGGTCGTTTAGAAAGTAATATTATTAACTCGAATCTCTTTTTATCCGAAAGTACTTTTGAGAAGGTAATTAATTTATCTTTGAGAGCTCCCCGCCCAAATCGTTTATCTGCATAAATCCCAATAATAAAATAGTCAGGTATTCTGTCGTCAGTTTCCATAAAATACAATATCAAAACCTGTATCAGATAACTCACATGTACGCGCACTTCTTTTCTGTAGTTGCTAATATCAATCCTTAAAAAGTCTCTCATAAACTCCTCAGGGTTGTCATTGAACAGTTTCTCGTACTTCTCCATAATAGGCTTAAGCGTCAATAAGATATCGTGCTCATACAATTTGTACATCAACTCATAAAACTGCTTTATAAGTAGACTGAAACGTGTCTTTATCTCAAGAGGATTTTGCAAACAATAAATCAATTTCTCTTTTTGCTTAGTTTCCTGAATAGAGGAATTCCTAATCAGGTCTATGGCCTGTTCCTTTCCAATATCAGTAGCTGAAACATAATCCTCTATTTCATTCGCCATGCTTTCTTGCGATATAGCAGACTTTATTATCTGCTGAAGAAATTGATTCTCATCCATCATATGTACAAATTTGACGAATTCCTCAACAGAAGCTAGTTCAGGGTTATCCATTGCCAACCCAAATATGAGTCTTCCAAGCGGGTTGACAAAAGGCAACCCGCGAACATCCTGACACATAAAAAAATGTAATTCATTTTGGATGAACTCTGATATATTCAAAGAATAATTTTTCCCAAACTCAAGAAGCATTTTGTCAAAAATAAAATCATTATCTTCACCATATTTCAGATATTGTTCAGCATTAGCCATAATATACATAGCTACTCCAAATTCGAAGGGTGGGTGAACAATAAAACGAACATTATATTTCCTATATTGATCTAATGCAGGCATGTTTTAGTCTCCTCTAATATCCATAAAATGTTACTCAACTTTTTTTATATTCTATATTTATCTAATGTTATTATAACAAAATATGTAAAATGTGTAAATAAAATAATGCTTTTACTTATTATCTCTTTACTATATGGTTCAGGCAAAATCCAATAAAATTTTTTTAATGCTAGTTTCTATTTCAATGCTAAATTAGTTGACAATGCTTCTTCAACTAGTTTTCGAAATATCTCTGGAGTATTTAATCCCTTGATGGCACAAGACAACTTATTAATTATCCTTATTTGTGATACGTCTCGTTCTTCATAATTTTAAACGCCCTGTAGGTCTGTTCGAGAAGAATCAGCCTTGCAAGCTGATGGGGAAAGGTCATTTTTGACAGACATATCCTGTAGCTTGCAGCATTAATAAGGCTTTTATCCAGCCCCAGGGATCCGCCTATAATAAACGTAATGTGTGAATTGCCGGCCAGCATTATTCTTTCCAGCCTGGAAGCAAAGCCTTCGGAATTGATCTGTTCTCCAGCCAGATCAAGCAGTATGATATAGCTGCCTTCCTTTACCCTTTTCAGCAGGCGCTCGGCTTCCTTCTGCTTAACCTGGGCTTCCTGGGCAGGGCTTAAGGAGTCCGGGGCATGCTCATCCTCTACTTCAATCAGCTCAATATCAGCAAAACGTGAGAGCCTTTTAACATATTCCGAAATACCATCCTTTAAATAGCGTTCTTTTAGTTTTCCAACAGCAGCAACAGTTATTTTCATGTTTACCTCTCAATTTCTTTTAGTCTTGATTCTACTTTTCTAACCTTTATAGTTACATATATCAGATAATAATCCTTACAGTATTTTTACCTATAAAAAAGGAACCCAACAAAACCGGTCCCTGTACCACTTCAAATAGATTATAAAAACTTCAGCAGCAACAATAGCTCCAGCTGCTTAATTTTAGCAGCCAATGCATGGCATCTATTCCAAAACATTATCACTAAGCACTTATACCTTAAGAATTAATTCCATGCATTATTTCTTTAATACTCATCTCTATAAAATATGCTCTTTATAGGATTGTAACCCTTCCTACTCTATCCCTGCTTGCCACTTCCAGCTCAACATCACCGCCCACGGCTATCTGCTTCTCTGTAAGTGCATTAAAAGTTGTCTGGTATGCCAGCTCAGGGAAGTTGTTTTCATGGCTTAAATGCCCCAGTATAAAGTTCCTGCAGCCCTTTTCAGCCAGGTATGCTATACATTTTGCTGCCATTTCATTTGATAAATGCCCGTGATCTCCCATTATTCTCTTTTTTAGAGGCCATGGATATGGACCTACCTTCAGCATCTCAACATCGTGGTTTGATTCCAGCAGCAGCAAATCATTTCCTTCTATATGTGAAAGGAGCTCCCGGTTCATATGGCCGATGTCGGTTGCGGTAGTGACCCGCTTGCCTTCTGCAAAAAAGTTGTATCCTACCGGCTCAGCTGCATCGTGAGGAATAGAGAAGGGCCGCACGCATATATCTCCTATTTCGAATTCCTGATCTGTACAAAATGCAACCCGATTCTCAAGCTTTACCGGCCCCAGACCGTATTCCATAGCGTTCCAGGTGCGCTCGTTTGCATAGATGGGCACATTCTGTTTTCTTGATATTATACCTGCTCCTCTCACATGATCCACGTGTTCATGGGAAATTAATATAGCGCTTAACTCCGCCGGATTCTCTCCAATTGAGCAAAGCGCCTCCAGTATCCTCTTTCCGCTTAAACCTGCATCTATCAGGAGCTTTGTTTTTTCTGTACCTATGAACAGGGCATTCCCGCTGCTTCCACTAAATAAGCTGCAAAATTTAATCATCTATCTCACCATTCCACACTGACTTATGTATAATTCAGCCTATTACTGTCCTCTGTTCTACAGTTACTGAACTGTTTCCTAATCCTCAGTAGTAATCCTAGAAATATCTGCCCCAAGCATATTAAGCTTGTGAACAAAGTTCTCGTATCCTCTGTCTATATATTTAATATTACTGATTTCAGTTTGTCCCTTTGCAACCAGACCTGCAAGCACCATGGCAGCGCCAGCTCTTAGATCTGTGGCCTTGACAGGTGCTCCCGACAACGGTGCTCCTCCATCAATAACTGCAATTCTTCCTTCTACCTTTATTCTGGCACCCATTCTCTTGAATTCATCAACATACTGAAATCTTGAGTCCCAAACTCCCTCGGTTATGGTACTGACTCCTTCAGCCATATTCAGCAGAACTGTAATCTGCGGTTGAAGGTCGGTAGGAAAACCGGGATAGGGTAAGGTCATTATATTAACGTTTTTAACCTTGTTTCCACCGATAATTCTGATAAAATCTTCGTCTTCCTTAATGGTAACACCCATTTCTATTAGCTTTGCAGTGAGTGATTCCATATGCTTCGGAATAATATTTCTAATGGTTACATCTCCCCTTGATGCTGCCGCAGCAATCATAAAGGTTCCTGCTTCAATCATGTCGGGAATAATTGAGTGGGTTCCGCCGCCCTTCAAGTGGTCAACACCCTTGATTTTAATAACATCTGTTCCGGCACCCCTTATATTGGCCCCCATTGCATTTAAATAGTTCGCCACATCAACAACATGGGGTTCCTTGGCTGCATTTTCGATAACAGTCTGACCATTGGCCTTCACAGCTGCCAACATAAGATTAATGGTAGCTCCAACACTGACAACATCAAGATAGATCTGAGCACCTTTTATCTGAGATGCATCTATTTTAACTATCCCATGTTCAATATTTACCTGGGCTCCCATTGCCTCAAACCCTTTAATATGCTGATCTATAGGTCTAAAACCAAAATCACATCCTCCTGGAAGTGAAACTTCTGCTTTTCCGAATCTGGCAATTAAGGCTCCCAGTAAATAATATGAAGCCCTCATACTTTTTACGAGTTCATAGGGTGCCTGCCAGCAGTTTACTTCTCGTGTGTCACAAATAACGGTATTGTCGTCTTCCTTAGTTATCTTAGCGCCTAATTTAGTCAGAATGTCCAATAAAACCTTAACATCTTTAATATCAGGAACATTTTCTATTCTGCTGATACCATTTATAATCAACGCTGCAGGGAGCACAGCAACTGCAGCATTCTTAGCTCCACTAATGGTAACTTCTCCGTTCAGGGGACATGGCCCATTTATTAAGAACTTATCCAAACCCTTCTACACCAACCTTTTGTATAAACTGTAAATGTTTTTGTTAAACATTACACACACGTGAACATTATACCATTTAGTTTTGAATTATTCTACTAAAAATATTTCAAAAAAAATATTACCAATTCTATGGTATTATATCCAGCTAATGCCTTCACTATTTCATCTGTTCACCATTAGTTGCGTTAAAATAGAATTCTTCACCTTCTGTGGTGGTTTTTATCCGCCAGGACAGACCTTCATATAAGGTCTTTATATCCTTATCCACGGTTATTCCCTTAAATCCAATATCCACGCCCTTTATGGTTATTCCGGGATAGTTGGTCATCCTGGTTATTAAAATCTGATAAACCGGAATAACTTTTATATCTCTGCTGGTAATAGTCAATGGCTTTTTATAGTGGTACTTAATACTTTTTAACCCCGAATTTTCGACCTCCACTTCAATATAGTTATCAAAAACCGAATAGCCGTTATATGTTCCCTTATAAACTGTTCTTGAGCCATTACCGGAGTCGGGAGTATCAAATTCATCCAGTTTAAATTCGTTAAAAGGTATTCCCAGTTTCTTAGCAAGATCTTTTATATTGGAATCAATCTGGCTTTTGCTGTTTCCGTATATCTTCTTATTTCTCCCGCCGTCAGTATACTCAAAACCGGATTCACTGCTGAATTCGAGCCTCTGTGAATCTTTCTTATAGATATTATCACTAATTTTAGAATAATTATCCTCTAAAAGCCCAGTAATTATTTTATTTTTATCAAGCACAGTTTCATCATATTGCAGTATGTAATCTTTTCCCACATAGGAAGGTATTGGACATTCTATATGCACATTGTTCTGTTCCAATATCCTTTGGGTATTTATTCTTGTCTGCTGAGATATTTCTCCGCCACTGATATTCCGGTACAATATTACGGCCAGAACAAGATTTATTGCTATAAACATCAATATTAAAATTGTCTTCGCTCTTTTCCAGTCCATAATTGTCACCCTGTATCTGTTATAGAAATCTGAGTTTTAAGATAATTTGAAACATATCTTAATTATTAGCCTCGAGTGGTACATCATAACTACCGTCCTGATTAAAGAGAACGAAACTTGGAGAGATAGTATGATTGGCCGGCATGGGAGATTTTATGACATAATTTATTCCATAGTTCTGAAGAGGTAAATTCCCTTTGGCAAGCTGTGAATAGGAACTGTAGGTCTTATCTACAAATTCGGGGAAGTTCCATTGATATTCCTTGTAGTTCTTATCAACCTTAAGCTTCAAGGCAATCCAACGGCATTGCAGAACCCTCTTGGAGGTCGCTTCAATGGTAATGGCACTGTCTAAAGGCTGCCGACTGTTTGGCAGCTTAAAATCCTTCAGAAGTATTGGAACCTCTCCATGTTCGCCACCTTGAGAAATACTGAAGTCAAATTTGAATATGTAGGAATTATTAACTTCCGTAATTGATTTGAGATAAACATTGATGCCAGTCATAAAATTGCTTCGTGCATCCATTTCCATAATATAATCCACAGCCTTTTGATAGGCTTCAAGGAGCTTTGACTTCTCGGATACACCTTGGTTTCCGGTATATTTGTATTCTATTACAGAGTTTTTATACAGTCTGTATACACTATCACCGTCGGATTTTTTAAATACCGCAGATCCGTATACATCCTCATCAGGTAAAAAATCATTTCTGATTTCTCCAAACAATTCCTTTTGAATGGAATCATAATCTGAAAGGCTTGAGGTACCTTCCTGAAGTCCCGAAAAAGGAACACAGGTAACATTGACATACTCCTCCAGACTGCTGGTTGAAAGCGGTGCAAGCATATCTTTGGGAAGGCTGGACTTTCTGCCGGTTTCTATTGCAATTTTATAGTTAAGGGGATTAGGCCTGCTTTTCAGGCTGTTGTAGATCGAAGCAGATACATTCTGTCCTAAAGTATCGCCTTTAAAATCTGAAAGTACATAAGTATAAATACTGTTTTTATCCCGTAGGTACAAGGTATCTGAATAATTATTATCCGGATCCTCAGGAGATATAACCAATTTATTAAATTCAGTTATTCCTTCAGCGGGTTTCTTTATATTCAGAACCCACTTAATGATATCAACCGGTATCTGAGTTTTAAATTCGAAATAGTAAGGTTTATTGGCAACTATACTTCCCCACAGTTCTTCACTAAAAGCCTCAGTTTTGGTGGGTCTGGTTTCCAATCCCTTTGAAAGATAGTCCCGGGCGCCGCTCCACAAGACTTTATATTCGTTGGAGCCATTTGGAATAATATAGTGATCGTTATCGTAACCGTTTGACAGTACTATCCTGTATGGAAGCAAATAATTTATCTTCATTTCTTCAAGAGATGCCTGAGAAGTGAACTTCGAGTCGGCGAAAAAGGAAGATAAAAAAGGGAAACTGCCGGATTGACTACTCCACAGAATTCCCACCTGTACAATGCAAAGTATTATTAAAAAAACTAATAATAACGCTCTGAACTTTTCAAAATAATACCTAAATTCTTTAGATCTTTTATGCATATGTTAATCTTTCTTATCTTCTTTTTTATTACTGTCTTTACTGCCGGTTATCCAATCCAGTGCTTTTTCAAACCAGTTACTGTTGTTTTTATTGTCTTCTCCCAGTGTAATTGTATATGTCAGTATCTGTGGATCATCCTTGCTTTCTTTGGTGTTAGTATAAGCGGTAATTTTTATATCATTGTCACCTTTGTACTTAAGCTTAATATCCTTGCCAAACATCTTTCCGCTGCCAACTTTAAAAGTAGAAGAACCATCTGTTGCTTTGAGCGGTTTATAGTCACCTGCATCTTGATCAAAATATTCAAATGAAATGGTAGTTTCATCATAGATACAAGTCCCAAAAATAGAGAAAAGATCTTTAGTAACAACTTCATTCCCCTCAGGTCTTGTAATCTCAACAACGTCCACGGCCGCAAAAGCCGGCAATGCACATATGGATATCATAACAGCAATAATTATAGTAAATATAAGTAATTTAGATTTCATACCATTCACCCCAAGGAAAATACTCTCGTACTTTTTTTATCAGTACCCTACTATAAGTATAATATATTTTTTGTTACAAATCCATTACATGGTATTTAAATATAATTTACACCGGAAGTCTGACTGTAACCTCGGTTCCTTTTTTCTCTTCACTGGTAATGCTGATAGTTCCGCCATGAGCCTGAATAATTTCCTTGGCAATTGACAGCCCAAGGCCTGTACCACCCATATCTCGAGACCTGGCCTTGTCAACTCTGTAAAATCTCTCAAATACTCTTGGAATGGATTCGGCAGGTATACCTATGCCTGTATCTGTAACCTTAACATATATATCGTTATAAATTCTTCCGACATAAACAGTTATTTCCCCTTTTTCCGGGGTATATTTCATAGCATTGCTGATCAGATTGACAACCACCTGCTCAAGTCGATCCTTATCACCCTTGATATTTGGTATTTCACCGATAACGTAACTTTCGAGCTTCTGGTTTTTACGTTCGGCCTCCAGCTGCATTCTTTCAACGATATCCTTGACTATTAACTTCAAGGATACTTCATTCATATTCCAGCTCATTTGCTGGTTGTCGAGTCTGGATAACTGCAGTAAATCCTTAACAAGCCTGGTCATCCTGTCGGCCTCGACATTTATTACGTTAAGAAAGCGCTCATTAGTTTCCACATCCTCCGAAGCTCCGTCCAAAAGTGTTTCAGTATAGCTTTTTATTGAGGTAATTGGTGTACGAAGTTCATGAGATACATTAGCAACAAATTCACGTCTCATACTGTCAAGCTTCTGTTCTTCCGTAACATCATGCATTACTACAATTATACCCTCAGGTTTCTTATTTGTATCGGTAAATACTGCAAAGTATACCTTGACATACAATCCATTTATACTGGTATCAAATTCTTTAACAGGAGACTCCTCAAGGTATACAATATTTTCAAGCTTAACTTCCAGACCAACACACTGGGCAAACTCCTGAAAGGGCTTCTCTCCGATATCATAACCTAAAAGCTTTCTTGCAGCTGGATTAACGTGGATTGCATTTCCTTTAAGATCGTAAGCCATAACCCCGTCAGCCATGTAGTTTAATATAGTGACAACTTTGTTTTTCTCGCTTGATATCTCAGAAAGAGTATTTTTAAGCTCCATAGCCATATAATTAAAAGTCTTTGTAAGGTTTCCTATTTCATCCTCGGACTTGACGGTCAGCTGCTCGTCAAATTCGCCTTCGGCTATTTTTTCAGCCTTATGCATTACATTTATTATAGGCGATGTAATTGTTTTCGACAACAGATAGCCTAGAAACAGTGACAGGAATACAGCTATCACAGCGCTGAAAAAGATAAGGTTGTTAAAAGTTCGAAGTATTGGTTCCCAGGCATCTTTATTATAAGTAAAATAAAAAATCAGATTTTTTCTCTCTGAAGGTTGAATAATATATTCAAAATATTGCTTACCTGAAACTGTTTTTATTAAATCTTTATTTTCTACAGCATCAATAATTTCCTTATCCTCTGCCCACAATGGCATTAGATTTTTGGTTGAGCTTCCAAAAAGCTCATTTCTGAAGCTTTCCGGGTCATCCTTATAGTCCTCGTCAGATGAGTAAATTATGCCTCTTCCAGGGTCCTTGCTTTGAGTAACACTAATATCTATGATTGTCAGGTTTATATCGGAATTGGTTCTAAAATATGTTCCATCGCCTTTTTCCTGGAAAAAAGTTAACATATCCTTATTGGATTCGGGAATACCCCGATATTCCTTCCAATCTTCAAAGCCCTTATTCATATCGCGTGTGAAATTGTCGAAGTATATGGTTTGCAGTTGTGAATTAATTACTATATAGACTACACTAACCAGTATGATACACATGGATATGAATATATATACCAGTTTCCATTGCAGGCTGCGCAGCAGCCTCATAAACCCTTTCCAGAATCTCATGCTGACTCCTCTTTTAATTATTTTGACTTGAGGCCCTAAGGACCTCAAGTCAAAATTAAAATCAATATATTTATCACAAAAAAATCAAAGTAAAACTGCCTATTTAAAGAAAATTTCATTGTATATTAAATAGGCAAAACTTTAAACTTTATTTTAGTTATTAAAACTTATTAAAATAGTAACCTACCCCACGCTTTGTAACAATGTACTGGGGATTTGCAGGATCAAGCTCAAGCTTCTCACGGACTCTTCTGACTGTAACATCCACAGTTCTCACATCTCCGTAATATTCATACCCCCAGACCTTTTCAAGCAGACACTCTCTGGAGAATATGGTCCCCTGCTGGGCTGCCAGGAACTTAACCAGTTCAAATTCACGAAGTGTAAGTTCAATCACATTGTCCTCTCTTCTCACTTCATAACGGTCAGAGTCTATTGTAAGGTCACCATATTTATTAACATGCGATTTATCTGTTGTATTTACCTGTTCTGCAGGTACAAGTCTTCTCAAATTTGCTTTAACACGGGCCATCAATTCTCTGGGACTAAATGGTTTGGTTATATAGTCATCCGCCCCCAGTTCAAGGCCTAATACCTTATCCACCTCTTCTTCCTTTGCTGTGAGCATCAGAATGGGTGTGGCTATTGATTGTCTAAGCTTCCTGCAAACTGTGAATCCGTCCATCTTTGGAAGCATGATATCCAGCAATATGAGGTCAGGGTCGCGTGAAAGTGCAAGTTCTATAGCTTCTTCACCATCATAGGCCTCCAGTGTATCATAACCTTCCTTCTTTAGATTAAATCTCAAAATATCTACAATATTTTTCTCATCGTCTACTATTAATACTTTTTTGCTCAAAAAATACACCCCTAACAAAAAATTTTATTGGTGATTAATCCGGAACCCTCAGTTGAATTATATCACTTAATACTTGTAATGGAAAATTAATATTTTGGCAATACTGTAATTTAGACGTAATATGTGTGAAAAATGTTGCATGTTTTTTCTGCTAAATTATTGCAGCTGCTCAATATATAATTTGAAATCCAATACCGCAGTAAGATAACTTAATTGAGCCTGATCATACTTGATCATTGCATTTTCCTTGTCTTCAGCAGCCTTTAAATAATCTAAATAGCTTATCATTTCCTGTTTATATTTTTTTTCGGCTACATCAAAAAGTTTCAGGTTCAAATCATAGGATAGTTTTTCGATAGTGATATCATCATAGGAATTTAAGATACCAATATAATCATTTCTGACCTTTGATTCTATTTTAAATTTCTCATTCTCAATTTGATTTTCCAATTCTTTTGGTTTATCCTGAAGTAATTCATAACTTGATGCTATACTTCCCCTGCTGTATGATTCTGCATAAGCATCTATCTTGGCTTCTTCCATCTGTCTCTGCAGTTGTGCTATTGAATTGCTCTCCAGCTTTCTTTTTTCAATAAGAGCTTCAATATCATTTATTTTATATTCGTCAACCTTGATTGTTTCAGTATTGAATTTAAGCTTTTGGTTTAAATCATAATTTAACAATGAATTAATTTTCATTTCTATAGCTATAAGCTCTGAGTTTAATTTATCAAGTTTTTGATTTGCCAGTTCTACAGTATTCTCACTCTGCCCTATCGACAAGCTGCTTATCTTTCCAAGTTTTACTTTTTCCTTTGCAATAGCCAATTCGGTCTTTGCTTTTTCTACTGACTTCGTTTGTGAATCAATCTCATACCGCTTATATACATGCTGATAATACAGCTTTAAAGCATCAGCTTTTATGGTCATAACTTTATTTTGCTTCTCCCATTTCAGCTCTCCTAACCTGTTTTTCACTTGCAGAGGGTATAATAAAATATTTCTTTTAGTTTCTGCCATATCTTTACCTGGATTCTCATCATACAGCTTTTGATTTTCAGCATTGTCAACCGCATTTTTATAACGCTTTTCCTGTATTACTAACTGATTGTCCAGAAGCTTGATTTCAGAATTTGTATTTATTACTTCTGCAATGAAGCTGTCCAGGCTGAAAATTTTAGTCATATTCTCCGCACCTGCTGCCTCAACCGTCACAGCGAAAGATGCTGAAAATGTAATACCAAATATAATTAATCCCATTATTATATTTCTTAGTTTAAGTTTTATTTTCATACAAACACCATCTTTTCTTTAATTAATCTAGTTATTCTTCAATTGTAAGCAGGGCCAAGTGTACAGGCAAGCTCAAGTTTGTACAAGCTGTAATCCATGTTTCTCTGAGAATCTTTGTAATCTATATCAGCGCTATTTGCTGCGTCCTTGGCATTCCATAAATCAATAAGGCTTATCTGTCCCAGAGAGTACTTTTTCTCTGCAATATTGTAATCAAATTTTTTATTTTGAGCATTTCTCTTTTGAATTTCCATTTCACTTTGAACAGACTTAACTGCAGTGTATGCAGCTTGAATATCACTTGTAACTTCTAAAATATTTTGAGTTACAGCAAATTCGGCATCTTCTACCTGTTGCTGAAGATTTAAACGGTCAAACGCATACTTTTGTTTTATGTACTCATCGTAGTATCCCAGTTCTTTTTTGTAAACTTCCAACTTAAGTTTTGCATTTACCACTTCACTTCTATTCGCCAGAGCTTTATCACAATAATTTTTATATGTATCAAGACTGTACTCCTTATTCAAGCCTGCATCCCTACTTGTTAACTCTATTGACTGGGAAGGTTCTATACCACACATCTGCTTTAATAACATTTCCTCAACTTCTTTTAACCTTTTAACCTTTTTAAGTTGCAACCTGCTTTGCTCGAGTGATACCTCAATCTGGTATTTGTCCATTTCAGAAGCAAAACCTTTTTCGTACGCAAGAACTATACCAGTGTATTGTTTCTCAATTGTTTTAACGGAACCTTCAATATACTCATATACTTCAGTTGCATTAAGAACATTATAATACCACTTTCGAATTTCTACTTCCGACTTTGTCTTGCTTGTATCATAGGTATCCTTCAGGCTCAATATTTGCAGCCAGGAGGAGTAATTCGAAAAAGCCCTGCCGTTTAAATAATTCTCATAAAGCGTCTCCCTGTAATAGGGTGCATCCCCATATTTATCCCGGTATTTAACAATCAGCTCTTCTTCAAAATTAGTCAGATTGTCATAGAGTCTCTTTCTCTCAGACAATTTATAGTATTCATCCAGTTCATCCAGCTCGCTCTGCGTATTATTGGATATTTCCTTAAAAGATTTATCCTCATCAGTTACTCTCCACATTTTTTTAATTGATATATCCATTGAAGTTAAACCGGGATCATTGGCGACTCCTTTTTTTATTGCGTCTTCCAGAGATAACTTTAATGGCTGTGAAGCATTATTGTTTTTTTGATTGCCACTACCACTGTCTGCTGCTATAGAGACACCCTGCACATGAAATGTCAGAGCTAAAATAATTAGCAAGCATATATGTAACCTTCTGTTTTTATGTATCAATATTTCCTGCTGCGCAAATAAAATCGATTTGCAATTTGTTTTTTGCTAACCACAGCTAGCTTTACGCAGCTACCTCCCTTCTTTTCCTCTTAAGCTTAAGACTAATATAATTTCAGACATAATATAATACTAGACATTTTTTAATTTGTATGATTTTTCACTAAATAATATCCTTATAGTCGTAATTGGGGACTATAATTTTCATATAATCCCTAACCTGATCTGCATCGTTTGTAATAATATCCTTCAGACAATCAATTTCACGCCGGAGGATCGCAAGGTCGGTATGTAAAGGCTTGGCCACATATATCTTGTTATTTTTGGTAGCCTCAATACCCTCTTCAGCAAGCAGCAGTTCCTCATACAACTTTTCGCCGGGTCTTAAACCCGTAAATTCAATTTTAATATCCACGTCAGGTTCAAAGCCTGACAACTTAATAAGGTTTCTGGCTAGTTCATAAATCTTGACTGGTTCACCCATATCAAGCACGAAGATTTCCCCTCCCTCAGCCATCGCACCTGCCTGAAGCACAAGCTGAACTGCTTCGGGAATGGTCATAAAATACCTGATAATTTCAGGGTCTGTAACAGTAACAGGCCCACCCTGCTCTATCTGCTTTTTAAATAAGGGGATGACACTGCCGTTGCTGCCCAGTACGTTTCCGAATCTGACCGCAACAAACTCAGTTTTGCTATGTTTTGAGAGTGCCTGGATTATCATTTCAGCTACTCTTTTGGTGGCACCCATGATATTTGTGGGATTTACCGCCTTGTCGGTGGATATCATGACAAAACGCTTTGCACCGAATTTGTCGGCGCATTCAGCTACATTTAGTGTTCCGAATATATTGTTCTTGATGGCTTCTGTCGGATTTGCTTCCATGAGTGGGACATGCTTGTGAGCAGCGGCATGAAATATTATTTCAGGCTTGTAAGTTTTAAATACATTCTCCAAGCGTATTTTCTCTCTGATATTGGCTATAACTGTAACCAGATTTAAATCAGGGTAGTATGTTAAGAGTTCATTCTGTATATCATAGGCATTATTCTCGTAATTATCCAGTATTATAAGCTGTTTTGGTGAAAAAGCAGCAACCTGCCTGCACAGTTCTGAACCAATTGAACCACCGCCACCGGTAATCATAACGGTTTTGTCGGCAATGTATAAACTTATTTCCTCTAAATCCATAACAACCGGCTCTCTTTGAAGCAGGTCCTCTATAGATACATCTCTGATTTTTTGAATCAGCACCGCTTCATCTATAATTTGAGTAACCGAGGGAAGTATTTTTACTTTACATTCCCTTATAGAACATTGTTCAAAGATATAACTTATTTTTTTATTGTCAGCTGAAGGTATAGCCACGATAACTTCATCTACATCATATTTATCCAGTGCACTGGATAAATAGTCGTCGTTTCCTACAATCGGAACACCATTGATACTTTTGCCTACTTTAATAACATCATTGTCAATAATAGCGACAGGAAGGCTCTTCATTTCAGGATGTCTTTTTAATTCTTTAATAACTGTTGCACCCGTATCTCCGCCACCAACCACTAATATCCGTTTTGCATTGGAAAAGCGGATCATTTCTCCCATAATTATTCTTCTGAACATTCTATATGCAAATCTTGCACCACCTATAAGAAATATATCTGTAAGCATTGTTATAATGAAAATACCTCTTGGTACATGCAGTTGCATAACGAATATATATCCCTGCATTATTGAATTGCAAAGTAGAGATGCCAAAAGTATGTAGCTTACTTCGTGTAATCCTGCATATTCCCACAAACTGCTATATAGTTTTAAAAGTGAGAAGCCTATCAGTTTTACTATCAATGCAACTATCATTATGTGAACAATTTCATTTTTTATCTGACTTTGCAATACACCGTCAATATCTGAAAAGCTTCCATCTATAAATCTTAACATATAAGCAAAAAGAATTGAAACACATATGAGTACCATATCAAGAAGCATTAAAAGCTTATTTCGAATTTTTCTTTTCATGTGAAACTCCAACCTCCAATAATGATACACATAACCCAAAATAATACAGATATTGCTTCTATTATAACAAATATATATAGAAAAATAATGAAATGTTACTAAATTTTAATATTGAAGATAATTCTTATACTTTTTCCAGTGTACGTTTTCCCTCGACTACTCCATAACCGAATAATGCTTTATAAAATGTTATAAATATTATTTTAATATCAAACCACAAGGATTGATTTTTTATGTAATAACTATCGAATTTTACTTTCTCAGGTATTTCCAATTCGTCCCTGCCGTTGATCTGCGCCCAACCTGTTACACCGGGCCTGAAATAGTTAACTCCCTGTTCATCTCTCAGAGAAATTAAGTCATATTGATTAAATAACGCAGGTCTTGGCCCAACAAAACTCATCTCACCTTTTATTATATTGATAAGTTGTGGCAATTCATCCAGACTGGTTTTTCTCAGGAGTTTACCTACAGGCGTAATATACTTGTCCGGATTTTTTAAAAGATGGGTTGGCATATTTTTAGGAGTTTCCAGATACATGGTACGGAATTTATATATGTAAAACTCTGTTTTTTCTTTTCCTATACGCCTTTGTTTGAATAAAACCGGGCCCCTTGATGTTACCTTGACTAAAATACTCAATACTAAAAAAACAGGAATTAATAATACAATAAGTAAAGAAGAAAACATAATATCAAATATTCTCTTCAAACCCTGTCCCCCCTCTCCCATAAATTAATCTAAACTACAAATCTTTCTTTATTTCTTTATAATAGATTATTTTTTGTAAGGTAATCTATCTGTTTTCTGACTCCAGTTTCAAATCCTACAGGTCTATATCCGAAATCCCTTTGCGCCGGCCTGATATCATAGCTTATATCTTCATTGACCCTCTTTACCATGGCATAATTTATGTATGAAGAAGGTTTTAATATTTTATAAGCAAAAACCGCAATATAGGCTGCAAAAATCGGAACTCTAAGAATGAATGTCCTAAATTGCAGGTTTCTCTTGATGGCCTTAAGCATTTCCCTATGTTTTATTGGCGCTGCACCTGCTATAATATAATCCTTTCCGGCAACTTCTTCATTTGACAGGCAGCTTTCTATTGCATCTGCTACATCTCCGACATAAACAGGCTGCTTATATGCCAACCCACTTCCAATCAAAGGATAAAATCTGAACCGTTTCATAAACTTAATAATCTGTAATATGTTTTTGTCACGATTCAGTCCATAAAGCATCGTTGGTCTTAGTATAACGTAATCCATCCCGCTTTCAGTAATTAATTCTTCAGCCTGACTCATCAACTGCGCAAGCAGCTTTTCTTGTGGATCTATACTGTCAAGTTTCTTAAATCTACTGGTAGAGCCAATGAATATTAACCTACCCATAAAAGTTCCTTGTCTACAAGCCTCCAGTAGAACCTTGATCCTCCAAATTCCTGCAATATGGACTATATTGCTAACTCCTTGCACCGCAGTCCTGAGACTTTGTAAATCTTCAATATCCCCATAAGAAAATTCTACACCGTCTCTCTCCAATGCGTCAATATCGCTGGTCTTTCTTACAAAGCACCTGACTTTATGTCCCTTTTCCAACAACTTTCCAACCAGTACAATGCCCACCTGGGAAGTAGCCCCGGTAACCAATATCATACAGCTCTACTCCTTTTAGTAATGTTTAGGAACAGCTAAATAATAACTTCCCATTTTTGCAGTGGCTAATTTCCGAAATTGCATCGTTGTCGTCGGGCGCAATACGACTAGTATTGCTTCCTCCTCCGCCTTGCACTTTCCAAAATTTTCTCACTGCAAAATCGGGTTTTATTATTTAACTGTCCCTTAATTTAAAGCTCCCGGCAATAAGTGAAACTTTTTTCATTATTCTTATAAGCCCTGTCATCAGAAGATATGCTGCAAGGTTTTCTTTTCTGTAATTCTTTTTGAAATACAGAAGTGCAGAATCAAAAAAATTCCTCGAAACTCCCGAGCTTCTGAGAATACTGCTCTGACCCTTTAAATGAATGACTTCCGAATTATGAATATAGTATACCTTGTAGCCTGATTTCTTTGCCCTATAACATAGATCAATATCCTCAAAATGCATAAAAAAGGCCTCATCCAACAGGCCTCCTATTTGCGATAGCACCTTACGCCTTATCAGCAGGCATGCGCCTGATACCGCATCAACTTCATGATTAATACCGCTGTCCATGTAAGTCATTAAGTAACTGCCGAATATCCTGCTTTTTGGAAATATCCTGCTAATACCAGAAAAATATGAAACAGAATTTATCAGCCTTGGGAATCCTCTTCTACATGGCAGCTGCAAGGTCATATCACTATTTAAAAGTTTTGGTCCGCATATAGCCGTATGGCTGTGACTGTCCATAAAACCAACAAGCGTACTTATTGCGTCTTTCAAAACAATAGTATCGGAATTCAGCAGCAGAATATAGTCTCCCGAGCAAAGCTCCAGGCCTTGATTATTCGCCTTTGCAAATCCGGCATTATAGTTATTTGCTATAAGTTTAACATGCGAATATTCTGCTTTAAGCATATCTGCGCTTCCATCTGCAGAATTATTGTCTACAACAACAATCTCGTAAGAAAAGTTATAAAGATTTTTCTCTATGGAATTTATGCAGTCAGCCAGGAGTTGTTTTGTATTATAGCTGACGATAATTATTGAAATCTTCATATTTAACCTCTAAAAAGTACATTCTTTTACTTTGACATGCTGCGCTTTATAAGCTCCCAGGCAAGGTTTTTTCTCCAAATTAAAGATTGTTTGAGTGAATCCCTCTTTAAAACAGTAGCATTATCTCCATGTCTTCTATAGTATACCAGTCTTTCGGGTATAAATAAAACCTTTAAAGTAAAATTCAATACTTCAGAGGTAAAAATTTATATAATCCACAAACTAACAAAAATATATAAAAATTTAATCCTTTAAATTATAAATAAAAAGCTTTATAATAATATGTAAATAAACAATTTTATTTGTTAATAAATGTCGGAATATTTATAGGTTAATAATCTTATGAAAAAGTTAATTATAATTCCAGTTTACAATGAAGAATTAAGTATTAGACAAGTAGTAGAAAATTTATCGCAAAATTATCCTGAATATGATTATATAGTGGTAAATGACTGTTCAACTGATAATACAAGAAAACTTTTACAAGAAAATGAATACTTTTTTTTGGATTTACCTGTTAATCTTGGATTAAGCGGAGCTTTTCAAACAGGTATGCTTTATGCGTATGAAAATGGTTATGACTATGCTTTACAATATGATGGAGATGGACAGCATAGGGCTGAGTACATAGAAAACTTGTTTGAATGTGCATTAAGTACAGGAGCAAATATTGTGATAGGTTCAAGATTCGTCGATAGAAAAAAACCTAGAAATTTAAGAATGTTAGGTAGCTCATTGATTAGTTTATTGATTAAAATAACCTCTGGTACCAACATTTCTGATCCTACTTCTGGAATGCGTCTCTACGATAAAAGCATTATAAAAGAGTATGCTATGAACATTGACTATACTCCGGAACCTGATACTATAGTTTTTTTAATAAGAAATGGTATAGTTTGTAAGGAAGTTCAGATTGAGATAGATGACCGAAAGTCTGGAGAAAGTTATCTAAATTTCAAAAATGCATTTTTATACATGATGAAAGTAATTGTATCAATTACTTTCATACAGTGGGTACGAAGGAGGAGGTTATAAATTGTCTGTTAATTTCAGATTCATTTTAATATTCGGCTCTGTTTTAACACTTATTTTTATCCTAAGAAAGATTCGGAAATCACAGATCAATTTAGAAGAAACACTATTTTGGATCTTTTTCTCTTTTGTACTAGCATTAATGGCAATTTTTACACCCTTAGTGAATTATGGTGCAAAATTATTGGGTATTCAAAGCACCACGAATTTCGTTTTTTTGTCAATTATTTTTGTATTATTAATCAAAATATTTTTGATTTCTATCAAAATTTCCAAATTACAAAATAATATAAAAACATTAACACAGAAAATATCACTCAATGAAAACTTTTCATTAAATGATGCTAATATACAATTAAACCAAAACCAAGGTGCCACTAAATTTGATAATAACTTATCAAATTCAAGTTTATAATGCGAGGTGTCAATTTGATCAGCAAAAAAGTATTATTTTTAAACCTGCCGTATATGTTTAAAATAAGCAGAACAAGCAGATGGCCAGAAAAAACCAAAAGCGGTACATTATATTATCCTTATTGGCTTGCAATGGCTGCAGGCTACTGCAAAAAGAACGGCCATATTGTAAATTTAGTTGATTCTATAGCTAAAAACTATAAGATAGAAGAAGTTATATCTTTAGTTAAAGATTTTTCGCCTGACGTAATCGTAACTGAAATAACAACTCCTACCTGCCACTATGATTTTAATACCATCAATGAAATTCACAAAACTTTTCCAGGTATTAAAATTTATGTAGGTGGGACACATTCAACCGCATTATCAGAAACTGTTCTAAAAGAGTGCAGAGGGATAGAATTGATTCTGAGAAATGAATATGAATATAGTCTATTAGAAATTTTATCTGGTAAAAGTCTTAATGAAATTATGGGGATTACATATAGAGAAAGTGAAAATATCGTAAAAAATCAAGATAGAATAGATCTAAATGATTTAGATCAAATACCTTTTGTTTCTGAAGTTTATAAAGAGTTCTTAGATTTTAAGGACTATTTTTATGCATTTGCAAAACATCCTATGATCCAAATATTTAGTAGTAGAGGCTGCCCGCATAAATGTAATTTCTGCTCATATCCTCAAACAATGATTGGACACAATTTTAGAGTCAGAAGTGTTAAGAATTTTGTCGATGAATTGGAATATATAAAGTCAAGTTTACCTGAGATTCAAGAAATATTTATTGAGGACGATACTTTTACAGTCGATGTCAGGCGCGTAAATGATATTTGCGACGAAATTATAACAAGAAAGCTGAACATTACCTGGTCATGTAATTCAAGAGTTAATGTTTCTTTTGAGACTATGCAAAAAATGAAAATATCTGGATGCAGACTTTTGGTCGTAGGTTTTGAATCGGGTAATCAAAATGTTCTAAATGAAACAAAAAAAGGCATCACTTTAGAACAATCTAAACAATTTGCAATCAACGCAAAAAAGCTAAAAATAAAAGTATTTGGCTGTTTTATGTTAGGGCTAAAAGGAGATAACCTTGAATCTATAGAACAAACGTTTAACTTTGCTAAAAAGCTTTATCCTGATATGGTTTTTTTTCAACAGGCTGTGCCTTTTCCAGGTACAGAATTCTATCAATGGGTTAAGGAAAATAAATATTTGACAACAGAAGATTACTCTAAATGGTTAAACGAGAATGGTTACCTTAATTGTTTAATTAACTACCCTTATGCTACTACAGAAAAGATTGAAAAGTTACGAGACAAATTAATGAGTAGGTATTATTTTTCATTTACTTATATTTTTAAAACTTTTTTATCAAACTTGTCATGGCAAGAGTTTAAGAGAGTAACAAGAGCTGGATTTACTTATATAATTTTTAGAATAAAAAAATTAGGAGTATTCAAAAGAATTAAAAATGGCTGAGAATAATAATCGTAAAAATAAAAAAATTGGAATAATTAATCATTGGCAAGTTAACAACTACGGTGCTTTATTATTAGCTTATGCGTTGGAAAAAACCGTATTAAAATTGGGGTATGATGTTGAAACCATTTCATACTTACCAGATGAGGTAAAATATCCATGGAAAACATCAATAATCAAGAAAATAGGTTTTAGAACTTATATAATGAGGTTAATTTATTTTATGATTTTTATTATTCCAAGACATTTTAGTTTTTCAAATTTTAGAGATAGAATGGTTACATCAACTTCTGTTTATAATGATAAAACAATTTGCAAACTAAAAGACAAGTACGATAAAATTATTATCGGCGGAGATCAATTATGGAATTGTAAAATAAATTATTATAATGAAAATAACTTTTTGCCATTTATCAAAGAAAAAGAAAAAAAAGTTGTGTATGCTGCAAGCATAGCACAGGATAAAATGAGAGAAGATTTAGTAGATACTTTTAGAGAATTAGCCAGTGATTTTTACTATATTACAACTAGAGAAAAAAGAGCGAAAGAAATTATCAAAGAAATTACAGGAATAAATGCAGATAGAGTTGTAGATCCTGCTTTTTTGTTATCTTCAACAGAGTGGGAGAACTTAGCTGCTAAAGATGGTAAAGTACCTGACAATTTTATTTTTGTTTATCAAGTTCAATCAGATACCGAACTTATTGAATTTGCTCAAAAACTTGCAAAAGACAAAAATTGTTATATCGTTTATTGTCCTTTCCCACTAAAAAAACAGATAAAATGTAAACGAAAGCCCTATATTTCACCGGAAAAATGGTTATATTATATTAAAAATTCCAGATATGTTGTTACCGATGCTTTTCATGGAACAGTATTTTCAATTATTTTTAATAAACCGTTTTTCTCACAAATATCATCATATGGCAAAGATACCGGTTCAAGGATAACAAATTTATTAGAAGTTTTCTCTTTAGAAAATAGATTATTAGTAGATGGAAAATGTGATTATATAAATGAAAATATTGACTATTGCAGAATTAATAAATTAATTGTTCAGGAGAGAAATATGTCCTTAGAACATTTAAGTAGTATGTTACAATAAATTATTTTGTTAAGTGTAGATGGAAAAATGAAAACAAATAAGGACAATCTTTGGTACATCTTAGGAAGCGGAACCTTTGCATTAAATGGTATCATAATGTTATTGCTTGTAAGCAGGTTTTTTGGAATTACTATAACAGGTGAGTTTGGCGTATCGTATGCGACAGCTCAAATACTTTTTATCTTTGGTTTATTTGGTGTTAATATTTTTCAAATGACAGACTATCAAAAAAAATATAATTTTAGGGAATATTACAATGCAAAAATTATAACATCGTTATTAATGATATTTGCTTATATAGTAATAATTTTTCTATTTAAAATTCCCACATCCAGAGCTATATATACAGGTTTATTGACTATTTATTTTTTAATAAATTCTTTTGCGGAAGTTTACCAAAGTCATTTCTTTAAGGAAGGATTTATTGTGTTATCAGGTAAATCTCTGTTTTTCCGCTCTTTAGTTTCTAGTTTGGTTTTTGCATTTTCGTTGTTTTTTATCAGGAACATTGTCTTAGCCATTATATTCATGAATATATCAAATATTGTAGCTACATATTTTTTTACTTTAATACCAGCAAGAGCTATTACAGGAGACAAATCAAATAATAAAAATAATATTAACAAATTATTAAAAGATTGCTTACCAATCTTTTTAAGTACTTTTTTGACTACTTATTTGTTTAATTGTGGCAAGTATGTTATTGATTTTTATCAATTAAGCGAAATACAAGGTTACTTTAATATCATATTTATTCCAATACAAATAATTAATATATTTGGTAGCTTTCTATTTAAGCCGATATTACCTGTCATATCAGAAAGTATATCCTCTAATAATATAAATGAAGTAAATAAAATAAAACATAAAGTCATTATACTTATTTCATTAATGACAATAACTTTTTGTTTAATTGGTTGGTTTTTTGGGCCTTTAATGATACAACTACTTTTTAAAGTAAACGTATATAATCTAAAATTTGAGTTAATTTCTGTATTTATAAGTGGTGGATTAATAGCAGTCGTTGCTTTTTACTATTATATTTTGATAATATTAAGAAAACAAAAAATTATATCTCTTGTTTACATTTTTTCCTGCATTTTAATTACAATATTAAGTTTAATATTTATAGTTTTATTTGGAATTATCGGAGCCATATTTTCCTTCTTCATAACTAATCTATTAATTCTATTGATATTTATTGATAACTCAAAAATAAAAAAGGATGCGCTATAGTATGTGTAAAAAAGTTAGTGTTATAGTACCAATTTATAATGGTGAAAAGCATATAAGAAATTGTTTAAATTCATTATTAAAGCAAAAGTTGGATGATTATGAAATTATATGCATTAATGATGGCTCATCAGATAACTCTGTTAAAATTGTTGAAGAATATGCAGCTATAGCTACTGAAAAAATTCAAGTAATTAATCAGCCTAATCAGGGAACCTGGTTTGCAAGAATAACCGGAATATCATTTGCAAGAGGGGAATATATTTGCTTTTGTGATATTGATGACATTGTAACTGAAAATTGGTTATCAGACATGTATAATGCAATTATATCTACTAACGCAGATATGGCTGTTTGTGGTTTTGCTAGAATTGATTCTAAAACTAATAAAATCTTATCTGAAGAAATGAGTAAATCTGATTGTATTTTCGATCTAAAAGAAGATAACTCTATATTGCTTACCATTAACACTTCTTTGTGGAATAAAATGATAAAAAAAAGCTTAATTATTCATCATATAAAATTAGACAAAGCTCTTAAAATCGGTGAAGACGCAATTTTACTATACAGCATATACCCCCTTTTTAAAAAAATTGTATTTATATCGGCAATAAATTATTACTATAAAGTTACTAATACCTCTGCTATTAGTAACTTTGTACCATCCGATTTTTATGATATACAAGATGCGTATTTGAAGTTAAAAGATTTCTACAATAATTCTAATAATACAAATCTAACATCATTATTGGATATTCTTGCACTTTTGCATTGCGAAATAATTAATATTATTAAACTGGATAGCAATTGTAAGTGTAATTTAAATTCTATATATAGTCAGTCAATACTATATATGGACACAAATTTCACTAATTGGCGTAATTCCGATTATTTAAAATTAAAAAATGTGTTAAAGAATCCTTTTCTATTTAAAATCTTTGTATGCAAGATTTTATGTACAACAAACCTATTTATTCTATTTGTAAAGATATATAACTATTTAACAAATAAGTTTAATTTTGAAATAAAATGGTAGACGTTTGTATGTTACCCCTTTGTTTGACCTATACAAAACAAAGCTCCAGTCTGGAGCTTTGTTCAAATGTTAATTCACATTTCAATTTTCTAAAGTTTTCAATCTCGAATTACTGCTCCCTCATCTGTATGAACTATAGTCATAAACGCTGCAATAAGTACCATATACCACCAAACAAAATCTATTAATACATACCTGTAATTTGCATTGGAAGGAGTCAAAAAAGCAAATGTCGTAGTAATACTAAAAGCAGATAAGAAAAGTGGAATAAGGAGAATTACCTTTCTTTTAAATAACCTTTTATTAGTAGTATAGCATGCAATACAAGCAGGAATAAGGAGTAACACAAACAAATAAAGCGATACTTTATAATATACTTTTGTTAACCCACTGTTTGCTTCTGCCATTCTGGAATAATTCCAGATAGATACACCCTCTGTTATACCATTAAGATCTGTAATAACTTGAATTGGGCTAAATAGAAACTCATTAAAATTGTAAATGGATCTTATAATAATCCTGTCTGGATGCTTTATAGCAATAATAATTGCGCAATCTCTGATTATGCGCTTAGCTTCTTTTTCACCTTTCTCATTAACTAATTTTGGATAGAATACATAGGCAAGCTTACTACTTTGCAAATCATACTCTTTCATTTCTTCTATTGTAAACAAACTTTTAACATCATCAGGAAAATCATTATAACATAATTCCATATTTGGCCACAATGTTTTGTAGTATAGAGTATACTGTACACTTAGAGGATGTCTACCATAAAGACCTGGTTGTTGCGTTTTACTATTGATTAAATAATTAATAGATAAAGCAACGAAAAATGATATTATTATCAGAGCCGTACTTTTAAAAGAGTCTTTTTTTGATTTCTTATTAGTCAAAACATAGAATAAAAAGCTGGTTACTATTAAAAGAATAAATACATATACTCTTTCAGCCCTGAGCTGGAATTGTATAAGCATAGATATACATAGTAATATATATGTATACATTTTATTATTTTGTATTACCATAATATTCAACAAGCATGTAATTGAGACAATCAAAAATGATAACGCCAAAGAATCTGTTAAGATTGAAAAGTTAAATTGTGTTACCACGGGAATAGTTAGTACGCAAAAACTAATAAACAATATCATAGCCCAATACTTATATTTTGAAATATTAAAAGAAATTATGCGTAATTTAACAATATTGAAAAAAGTAAACAGAAAATATATAATTGATCCAAGAGACATTAAAGTCTGAAAAATATAAATGACAATATTTTGTGAAACTCCGACTATACTCCCAAATGCACTAAACCAATTCAATAAATATGGGTATAAAATCATTCGATAATCATCAAATTTTAATGTACGACTTAGTTCTAGATATTCTGGTGTATCACCGAAATTTTGGATACAATTGATATTTCTAAACATCCACACTATTCCAAGTATAATTTGAAATAATAAAAATATTAATATTGAAATTTTTAAAATAAATAACCCTAACCTTTTATCTTTCCTAAATGCTAAGAATGTGCTCATATTTGCTACTCCTTTTTTATTATGCGGCTTTTATCTTATCTTTCTTTTTAAAATTTCTTTTGCCAGGTTTTTTCTCCAGATTAAAGATTGCTTTAGTGAATCCCTCTTTAACACGGTAACATTATCTCCATGTCTTCTATAGTATACCAGCTTTTCGGGTATAAATAAAACCTCCCCTTTAAGCTCAGCCAGAAGACCTATCCAACTGTCATGCATAGGGATATTTTCGGGAAAAGGTAAAATAATGTCTTTTAGCTCTTTTTTAAAGGCCATACAGCAGCCTGGAAATGTATTTTTTATAAAGTTTTTTATAAATCCACTGCCTGAGTTCATTAACTTAAAGAAAGAATCTTGAAGTACTTCCAAACTATCATTAACAATATATGCATCGGATACCACAAGGTTAGCTCTGCTCTCTGAAAATCGTTTTTTTATTATAGAAACCTTATCCGGTAGCCAGACATCGTCCTGGTCACATAAAAATATTATATCTCCCAAAGTGTGACTGATTGCGTTTTCAATATTACTAATAACGCCTTTTTTAGGGTTTTTGAATACCCTTATCTGCGCACAAGAAAAGTCGGCGATAATTTCAAGAGTGCTATCACTTGAACCATCGTCGGATATAATTATTTCATCTTCCGGCTCCAATTGAGGGAGGATGCTATTCAGTTGTTCGACTATGTATTTCTCGCCATTGTAGGCGGCAATGGCGACTGAAATGCGCATGGGGACCTCCTAGTAATAAACCTTCTCACCTAATTAAATTCTATGATAAAATGCGTAAATTAGTGCAATCAGGAATATTATTACTATATCTCTATATGAATTATCTTTCAAGAACCCAAATAATATAAAACACTGCTGTACGTTTCAGCCAGGGTAGCAAGCATGTTTTGATAGATTGTTTTTCTTGCACCAATCGGTAACCTTCAGGTCGCTGGCTTTTCCGTCAGCAATTCTATGTTTCCAAAACTCGGGTGATTTCTGATTCATAAGGTTCTCCTGAATTAATTTATTAAGTCCAGTTTAGCTCATGATCTCTTTTTTTACTATTCCATCTTTTGAAGCACTTAAACAAATTATCAGTTGAAAACAAAAACTAATATAAAAGTATCACATCAACTTTTTAGGCACGAAAGCTAAATTTTAATTGCCACCGCAGTAGCGGTTTAGTTCTCTTATCATTGTACGAATTTTTTGCTTATAAACACATGTAGCATTTCACCGTCTAACCCCATAGAACGATTTCTTTCGAGATATACTGTAGTATACATGCCCGAGTTTTTGTGAAGAAAATCAATAAAGTCTATACCCCAATCAAAAACAACTAGAGATCCACTATCATCAATCGGGTTCCCATGATAAACTGGTGGTTTAAGGTACTCAACTTTTGATCCTTCTAGCCTCGCCCTTTGACATGTATTATATTCCACCCTCCAAGGTACGGTAAAGATATGCATCCCGTTTGGTTTTAACACCCTTTCGATTTCACGCAGTGCCTTCTCAGGATGAAAGATATGCTCAAACACATCTTGGGTAACAAATATATCAAAACTATTATTATCAAAAGTAAGACATTCTAAGTTTTCGCATCTTACACTGTTAACCATTTCTCCATTTTGTGCGTTTGGATAATACTGTGATTCACTGTAGTTATGACACTTAGACTTGATATAATCTGAGGACTTTCCGCCTGGTGATGACTCATGTATATCAAGACCCTGCCAATTTGGTACAAACACGTTTAATGCGTTTATAATAGCGCGTTGCCTTGGTATTGACTGACAGTAGCCACATATGTAATAGTCTCTTAACCACTCTCCACATTCATGAAAATTAACTTTTTTTTCACAAATAGGACAATACCCGACATTAATTTTAGTATCCATGTTACCTCCAAATGTTATATATATTTTTTGTATTACATCTTAATTTTATTTTCATGCAACTTTTTATTTTCAACTTCTAATAATAGTATCTTTCCCATTCGTATTAGTTGTAGTTGTATGGCAATGCATTTGACCCTTAAGAGCCAACTTTCGCTATATCTATATAGATTATTTTCATTGTGGTATCATGATATCCATGTTGCTATTTATATTTATATTTCAATTATTTGTAGCTTTATTGAGCTTGCTAAATTGTAACTAGGTGTATTTGCCATAATCGGTACAGATGGAGTATTTGATAACCTTACAACAAAATTAAAACCTTTATTAGCTTTAAGAAGTTTTCTCATTCCTGAATTTATTTATTATATCTTCGATCACTCCACCACCTGTTACACTGTTTCCTGATACGAATGCATTGAAAGTATACGCGGTTATTTCAAGCTATATTTTTGTTCCTTTTAATATATTATTTTGTAAAATAATATAACAGCATTTATCCTTTTTTGTCTCCTGCTTTTTGTTTATATTTTGATAATTTTCTTTCTTCCAATGCTTCGCTAGGCCTATTAAAAAAGAATAATGTATGCTAATTACTTATATTGTCATTTTCAACTTCAAAACTCTTTACTCCGCTTACAGCATCTATTTCTGTTATAAAATATTTGTTATCAAAATGTGATATATAGTAAGGTGTGCCTTTAAAACCGAACTTATTGGATAAATTTTCATACTTGCCATATTCTAATTGTTTTAAATCTTTTATTGCAACTTATTGTGTATCCATACAATCACTCCATTTCTGGTTGAAAAAGTTTACTAACTTTATCAACTTTTCCACCTCCGCTCATCGTG
This sequence comes from Clostridiaceae bacterium, assembly GCA_029256485.1. The sequence goes on along the minus strand of JAQSXU010000015.1, from coordinate 25,491 downwards.
TATGTGATAGAATGTTTGACGCTTACACATGAACACTTACAAATTACTATGCATTTGCTTGGCCAATGCTGATAGAAACCAGATATCCATGATAATGAAAAGTATTTTGCTGCAATTCTGGTTAAAATACCGTTTCTTAACCCGAATAGTTTTTCGTTCAATATCAAGTCGTCAAGCATGGAGCATTTAGTAATCGTTGGTGCAAAAATGAAGCGATTTTATTTATCTATATATTCTACTTATTACATTTTCAAGTTTTTCTTTGAATACTTATAAAGTTGCTTATTATGAATAAGTGTTCTCTTTAAATCTGTACTAGATAGTATTCGTCTCTTCACTATTTGATTTCTTTTGCATTTCATCTTGGGTACCATACTTAAGCCGCTAATTAATCCTTTAAAAAAAGAAATCCCATTACCCTTAAGTAAAAAGAATATTTGCAAAGCGAAAATATACCCAAGTACAGGCAATAAAGACTGTAGTAAAATCCCTAAAGGATAATTCTTCACAATAACATTTAATGTGTTCTGAGCTAAATGAAAAATAGTAAAATTGTTATATTGACTGCCTGTTGTCGCACTTCCGACATGGTACACAACAGCACTTGGTACATAAAGGCACTGATATCCTAAAAGATTGGCTCTAAAACTTAGGTCAACATCTTCTAAATATGCAAAAAAATCTTCATCAAAATAACCAACTTTATCAAAAAACTCACGCCGATAAACTGATGCACAGCCACTAGCTCCGAATATAAAGCACTGTTCATCATATTGTCCCATATCCTTCTCTTTATTTCCGATTTTATAAACTCTTCCGTATGAAAGAATTACATCACCAACATCATCAATAAGCTCTTTATTTTTAAGACTTTTTATTTTTGATGTAGCATAAATAATATCTGAATTTTTTTCAAAAGTATTTATTATATTTTCAATCCAAAATGTATCAACTTCAGTATCATTATTTAAAATGGCTATTAAATTACCTTTTGCCTGCTTAATTCCAATGTTTACGGCTTTGCTAAAACCATGATTAAATTTCAACTTAATATAACGGACATTTTCTTCATCAAAAAATAAAGGCTCAGTAGATCCATTATCAACAATAATAACTTCAAAGTCACTGTTTTTAGTATCTTTTATTGATTTTATACATTTTTTGAGCAGCTCCGGTTTATTATAACTTGGTATAATAATTGATAGCATGTTTAAACCCCAATATCTCTATAGTTTGTTCCTATACTCCGCCCAATATACTCTCAACAAGTCTATGTACATGAAACTTCAAAAAATACTTTTTACCTCACATATTTTCCGAGTTTTGCATCCTTGGGTTTAGGTAAAAAACCCTCTTTGGTAATGCGCTGCTGCTAGTTTCCAATACAAATGGTAATAATCAAAATATAGTCATATCATAAGTTTTATCACATTCTTTGCAATGATACTTGTCATCAAGTCTAAACCCACATTCGCATACCCAACCTATTTGTTTAGCGGGGTTACCTACAACTAAAGCATGTGGCAGAACATCCTTAGTTACAACACTACCACACCCAACTGTTGCATATTCACCAATTGTAACTCCGCAAACTATTGTGGCATTTGCACCAATTGAAACTCCTTTCTTTACAAGCGTTTTTACAATCTTCCAGTTTTGATTAAATGCTCTTGGGTATAAATCGTTTGTAAATGTCATAGATGGTCCTAAAAATACATCATCCTCTATTGTTACTCCATGATAAATGTTAACATTGTTTTGAACCTTAACACGGTCACCCAGTACGGCCTTTGTATCAATATAAACACCTTTACTTATTATGCAGTTTTCACCAATTATGCTGTCTTCCCTTACTTGAGCATTATTCCATACCTTTGTTCCATCCCCAATTTTAGCTTTATCAGATACTTCTGCCGTTTGATGAATAAACACTTCCATTATCTTCTTCCTTTACATATTAGTAAATTCTTTGATGCATTGGACTATATAATCAAGTTCTTCCTGGTATAATTCAGGAAATATTGGAAGGCAAACTGTTTGAGATGCCACCATTTCTGCGATAGGGAAATCCTCTTGCTTATAACCTAAATAAGTAAATGCCTTTTGTAGGTGAAGAGGAATAGGATAAAACGCAGCACTCCCTACTTTCTTTTCTGCCAAAAAGTTGCCCATTTCATCCTTTTTATTGCATCTTAATGCATATTGATGCCATACATGTTTAGCATTATCTTTTACCTTTGGTGTTACAATCTGAGCGCTATTCTTTAATTCTTTTTCATAATATTCTGCAATCTTTGCCCTTTTGTCATTAAGCTCATCTAGGTAGTCCATCTTTATAGAGAGTACTGCTGCTTGTATTGCATCTAAACGAGAATTATGTGCAATTAAGTAATTGTAATATTTATACGGATTATATAAGCCATCCGGTGAAACCGTACCTGAAAGTTCGTCTTCAATCCCTTCCAATATAAAACGAGCCTTTGCTCCATTCTGAGCCATCCCATGTTCTCTTAATGCACGGCATATTACTGCAACATCATCATCGTTCGTTGTAATCATTCCACCATCCCCGAACGCCCCTAAATTCTTTGTAGGGAAGAATGAAAAACACGCTGCATTTCCAATCGAACCTATTTTTCGTCCATCAAACTCCGCCCCAACTGCCTGACATGCATCTTCAATTACATATAAATTATGTTTTTTTGCAATGGAGCTTATCTCACTCATATTTGAAGGATGTCCAAAAATATGGACCGGTAAAATTGCTTTTGTTTTTTCAGTTATTTTTGCTTCAATTTTTCTTGGATCGATATTGTAAGTATCCTCCTCTATATCAACAAAAACTGGTTTAGCTCCTACTAAAGCGATTGTTTCTGCCGATGCAAAAAAAGTGAATGGGGTTGTTATCACCTCATCTCCTTCCTTTATTCCCAAAGCACGAAGTGCTATAATTAATGCATCAGTACCGCTATTAACTGAAATTGCGTGCTTCACGCCTATGTAGGCTGCAAATTTTTGTTCGAACTCTATGACAGTCTTGCCCATAATATAAATGCCGCTTTGCATTTGTCTTAGAACTGCAGGTTCGACCTTTTCTTTTATTAATTCATATTGCCTAGTTAAATCTAAGATTTTTACTTCCACTATGTTTCCAACCTCCACATATAGTATTTTTTTATTTTCCCAGACTGAATATAATTACTCCAATAACGATAAGTACATTCCCATAAAGCCTGTTTTTTGTTATTTTCTCACCAATAAACAGTTTACTTAAAATCATTATATATAAATAAGTCAGTGCTTCCAGTACCGAACCGTACTTATATGGGATTCCTTTAAAAGCTATAATGGTAAGCATCATACATATAAATGTAATTCCATAAGCTGCTATCACTTTGATATTGAAATATTCATGCAGTAAATTTTTTGCTTTTTTTTCAGAACTTTTTTTTAAGAGTATTTGAGCAAATGATGACAGCATTCCTGAAAATATAGCTACCGCAAAATATTTAACCATCTTTTGAAACTACCTTTATCCCTAAAATAATAATAATTGCACCAATCACATTATAAATAGATACAACTTCCTTAAATAAAACCACAGACCATAACAATCCGAGTATTACTACAACCCCTTTATTTGCCATAGCAACTACTAAGCTAAACTTTTTCAGTACCTGTTGCCATATTATAGCATACATGCCTAGTAGCATAATTTCTAGACCAATATAGAAAAAAAAATTCATGCTCAATATCTTATGTAAAGCTGCTAATTTTGAACAAATCATTATTCCGGAATAGATAAGGAAAGCACTGTATAACAATATATACCTGCGAATATTACCAACTATTGATTCTTTCCTACCTTCTCTATTTGTAATATTCATTTCAATTCACTCATTTCTGATATTACAAATACAGGTCTTCCTCTTGAAGCATCGTAAGCTCGCCAAAGATATTCCGCAATTATGCCTAATGATATATTCGTAATACCAAAACCTATGGCTAGTAAACTGGCAATTGTTGAATATCCGGGAATAGGGTTTACAGGATGAATTAATTTATTAATTATTATGTAAAATCCAAATAATATACCCAAAGCAAACATAGCAATTCCAATTACACTGACCAATCGAATAGGTAAAAAAGAAAAAGAGACAAAAGAATCAATAAGTAATTTTATTTTTTTTGATAATGTCCACTTTGATACTCCTGCTGCTCTATTTTTATAATTCAATGATAACGTAGTACTAATAAAACCTACATCAATAATCTGCAACATTATCGACGAATTGTTTTCAATATTTTCATTCAAAAAAGCTTTGACTTTTTTATTAAATACAATGTTACTAGTACCACCTGAAGAATAGTTTTTAACCGCAAATCTTCTCATCATCGCTGAATATATGTTTGAAAAAACTCTCTCAAATTTCGATATGCTAATTTCCTTTTTTTCAATATAAACCACATCATATCCATTGATAATTCTCTGAAAAGCTAACTCCAAAAACTCTATCGGTTCCTGTAAATCGCTGCCCATCCATGTGCAAATATCATAAGTAGCATACGATAACCCAGCTCTTATTGCAGCATGAGAACCAAAATTTTTTGAAAGAGTTATTAATTTTACTTTTTTTATATTTTTGAAGTGGTGATTCTGTATCAATAAATTAGTGTTATCACTTGACCCATCATCCACAAAAACTAGCTCTAACGGAAAGGCAATACTACCTGCATATGTATCTAACTCTTCACAGAATAAAGCAATCACATCAGATTCATTTAAAAATGGTACTATAACCGATATTCCTTCCATCTTTACACACCTTTATTAAAATATTCAAAAACAATGTTTTCGTTGTTTATGACAACTTTTCCCACAACCTTAGCCGGTACACCGAAAGCTATGCTATAGTCAGGCACATCAGAATTTACAAAGCTATGAGCACCAATAACACAATGCTTTCCTATAGTTACTCCATATCCAATCATGGACATTGTTCCAATAACCGTATTGCTTCCTATTGTGACTTTTCCCTTTTCATATGGTACTTTTCCACCAGTTAAATAATACTTTGTAGAGTCATGTGTATATATCATCACACCGGCATCAATACTAACAAAATTTCCTATAATCAACTCATCGTTTAATCCTTCTAAAATAGTAAATGGACCAATCCAAACATTTTCACCAATTTTTACTTCACCCATAATAATACTTGTATCATATACAGATGAACCTTCTCCACAATTTAAGTACTTAGCTTTATCAAATCTGTTGCAAACTAGCTCCCCAAAGGGTAGTACTCTATTAAATTTTTCTTTCATTTCTTGCCGCTTTAAATTTACAAACTCATTTAGGTTTTGTTCAAAATTCTCCATATTTAACCCTTCGTCATCACCCTCATCAAATTCCTAAATACCAATCAAGTGTATCTCGTATTCCCTCTTCGAACGATATCTCCGTCTCAAAGCCAAGTATTTCCTTTGCTAACTGTGAACTAGCACATAAATTTCTCACATCACTTATTCTGGCAGGTAGTCTATCATATTCACCATTATATCGCATGTACTTACAAATTTCATCCAATAAATTGTTAATCGAGATATCCTTCCCCGAACCCAGATTAATAATCTTTCCCCTGGACTCTTCCTTTTCATAAGCTAGAATTAGACCTCTTACTGTATCAGCAACGTAAATAAAATCTCTGGTCTGGTCTCCATCGCCCTCGACAATCGGTTTACCACCATCTCTAATTGCCTTTGCTGTTTTCGGTATAATTGCAGCTAAAACTCCCTCTGCATTCTGGCGAGGACCATAATTATTAAATGGTCTAACAATTGAAATATCCAAATCTAAAACTTTTGAAAAACTATGCACCATTAAATCTGCAGCCGCCTTTCCTGCTGCATATGGAGTTGTAGGGTTTGTTGGATGATTTTCATCCATCGGAGAATATTGAGCTGTTCCATAAGCCTCAGAGGAGGATACATGGATTAATGTTTTATAGGCTTTAATTTTTAACAACTCCAATAATGTATTTGCAATGTCTACATTTACCATATAAGCATCAAATGGATTAAAAAAGGAATAATTCAGCGCAATGGTAGCTAAATTAAATACAACTTCTATATTCTCTTTTTCTAAAATTGCCTGTAGTACGCCAAAGTTTCTCGCATCATCCCGATATAATATGAAATTATGACGCTTCATGGCATCCTGAATATTCTCCAATTTCCCTAAGAAGAAATTATCAAGACAAACAACTTTAGCTGCTCCCTTTTCTAACAAGTAGTCACAGAGATGACTTCCAATGAAGCCTGCTCCCCCTGTAACTAGTACATTTTTATCACTAATTGCTGGCATTCTAGCCTCTCCTTTTATTTTTATCAATTGTATTTCTAATAGTTATAATAACATTTTCTTGATCCTCATCTGTCATTTGAACATATAAGGGTAATGTAATAGATAATCTGTCACAGGCATAAGCATTAGGTAAATCTTCTGGTTTATATGCAAAGTTGTTCTTATAATAACCCAGTAAATGTACCGCGTGTGTGCCTTGACGTGTTGCTATACCTATATCTTCCAGTTGGCTTAAAAGCTTATTTCTGTATTCTCCACCCTCTTCAATACTACTAAAGCCTAAAACCCCATAATCAAGTCTACAGACATAGGACTGGTAGGTATGGTAATACTCTTCAGGTGCGTATGGAGTTATAAACTCTGGTAAAATATTTTTAATTAAGCTATTATACAAATAAGCCCTTCGTCTTTTTTGCTCTAATATATAATCTAATTTATTTAACTGTGCTAAACCAATTGCTGCTTGTATGTCAGTCATACGGTAGTTAAATCCTGCTTGGTTATATTCTGGAAGCAAGAACCCTTTCCCGGCATGCCGAGCATCTGCTGATATAGTACTTCCATGGCTTCTTAACTCTCTCATCCGTTTTGCCAATGATTCATCATTAGTTAAAACCATTCCACCCTCACCGGTAGTAATTGACTTACGGGGATGAAAGCTTAAACATGCTGTGTTTCCAAAATTACCTTCATGAACGTCTCCAATTTTTGCACCTAGCGAACAGGCAGCATCCTCAATTACGTTAAGATTATATAATTTTGCAATACGATTGATTTCCAACATATTACAACATAGGCCAAATTGATGTACAGGAACAATACCCCAAAGGAGATTCCCTGTATCTTTGTTTATAAGTCGACCCTCATCTTTATAATATTCGCTTTCTATTTTTTCAACAATTTTCTTTGTGTCTATACAAAATGTATTCTTGCAGATATCAATCAAGACAGGTACAGCACCACTTTCCACAATAGAGTTTACTGTAGCAACAAAAGTAAACGCCGGTGCAAAGACATCCATACCCCCTTTTATTCCGGATGATATCATTGCCAGATGTAATGCAGTTGTACATGATGTTGTTGCAATACCAAAACGTACACCCTCATGATCAGCAATAGCCTTTTCAAATTCACTAACAACTGGTCCTTGCGCTACCCATCCTGTATGTAAAACCTTTTTCACTGCTATCTCTTCATCTTCAGTAAAGTATGGTATTGTTACTGGTATATTTTTCATCACATTCTCCTCTATTAATATTAAAAATCATTAAAATATATCTTCAGATAAACTTTTTCATGGAACTATATAGCCGCTACATACTCCAGAGAAGAATCGGAATTTATATTTTGGTTGTTCTTTAACTCTTCTTGTGCACATTCAAGAATTTTCATTACCCTCAATGCCGGTTCAGGTCCGGAAATTGACTGTTGCCCAGTTTGAACACAATTCTCAAAATATTCAAGGCTATTTAATAAAGAATCTTCAAAAGGAATGTTAGGTATGTAAATATCACCCGTTCTATTAAGAAATTCGTACTGCCCATACTCCTTTCCTTGAACAACATCTATTCCACAATCATATATTTTTACTTTATCATAGCTCATATCATCAAATATGACCATCTTTTTTGTACCGGCAATCATTGTCTGCCTAACTTTAATTGGTGAAACCCAACTAGATTTAATATGAGCAATAAAATTATCATATTTTAGAGTAAGGTATGTAAGGGTCTCCTGTCTTCCAAACGGTGTCTCTCCAAAAGCTGAAAGTTTTACAACATCCTTACCATCCAGCATGTAATCAATAACAGCAACATCATGAACCGCTAAATCCATTAGTGCGTTTACGTCTTTACGAATTGGTCCTAAGTTCAATTTAGAAACATCGAAATATATCAAATCCCCTAACTCGCCACTGTCAATCATTTTTTTTATATAACGATAATAGGGATTATACAGCATAATATGGTCACAATGAATAATAACCTTCATCTTTTCTGCGGCTTCTTTTAACTTTATTGTTCGCTCTACTGTCGTAGCTATCGGTTTTTCAATAAAGATATGTTTTCCATTAGCTATCGCATTCATTGCTATCTCGAAGCTTAACTCAGTTTGAGTAGCAATAACAAAGGCATCAATACTTTTATCAGTAATGAAGTTCTCATAATTATCACTAATAATTACTTTTTCAGGTAATACTTTTCTAGCTCGCTCTGCTCTTTCCGGCAAGGCTTCACACAACGCTTTCAACTCATATTTTGACGAGTCCATCAATTTTTTTGCAATATTGGCACCCCAATATCCGTATCCTATTTGTACAACGTTTAACATTTTTTGTTCCTCTCGTTTGTTTTAATAAAAGCCCAACTTATTGTAAAATACAAGCCTAAAATGATAATTGTTATTATTGTAATATATAATCCAATGGAAAACCCGGGCGGATTATATTTAAGCTCTATTTTATGCTCCCCTGCGTCGATAGGTAGTCCCATAAACGCAATATTAATATTGTGCAATTGAACATCTTTATTATCAACAAGCGCAGTCCATCCCTTGTCATAAGGAATCGAAAAATAAAGCATTTTATCACTTGTTACTGATATATTACCACTGATATAATTATCAGAAAATTGCTCAATATTAAGAGCACTATTTTTTATCCTTTCTATTTGTTCTGTAAACTGAGTGTTATCTTGTTCAAACAATGAAACATTAGTTATTTCATATTCACCAGGTGACTCACTTAGATCAAGGCGAATTTCCTGAACATCTAATGAAGTAATATTTATTATATATGTCTTTTCTCCTTGTATAACCACAAACGGTACACAGTCTACTTCATTATACTCTTTGCCATTAATTTTTAAATAAATCTTCCCATTACTTGCCAAAGGAGATTTTGCTGTAAATTTAAGTGTCATGGAATTCGTATTCACTTTATCAAGCCTAATATATATCTGCGGATCAACACTATTTGCAGTATACTTCAATACACTAGGGAAATCATTCACTATCTCAGTAATATCATGATAATATGGTTTCTTTATTTCCAATTGGTTTGTTTGAATATCTTTGAATTCCTTTACTTCATACATTTCATCACTCGGTATATATGATGAATTCTCAGGTAATAGAAAGGAATTATACATTGTTTTCTGTTTTTGGTATAAATCAAGATTATCAAATGTGGCTTGACGTATAAAACTGTTATATGTAAACGCCAGAGGTAAACTGTTTAAATTCTCATAGATATATACATCACCTTGTTTTGAAACAAATTTATAACCATCTAGATTAGTAGATTCCTTTGATAACATGTATTTTACCGAAGTTAAATTTCTCAAGTCATATTTATCATAAAATCCACGGATAAGACTTGGGTGACCTAAATCCATTTTATGAATTAAATCCCATATACTTTTTGCTGTCATTGAATTATATTGCTTTTCTCCATAAAACCCTTGAAATAATGCATCGGACAATACTTCCTGATAATATGTTTTATTGATTCTGTAGAAATCTTTATCGTTTTCTTTAAGGTATCTTACAGCATCATTTGTACTATCAAAATATGATACAATAGTATTTTTATCGCTTTGCTTAACAGAGATTCTAAGATTAGTTGAAATAAATGCATTTGCAGATATATCAAACATTACAACTAATACCAGTAATGTACTGATTACCGTCTTTTTTTTATTTAAACCACCTATATTGAATAACAAAAGGTACGCCATAGTACTAAGTAATAACACAGCTACAGATAGAATTACTATTATAAACTGATCGTTAGTAGCAAAAATTCTATTTTTAAAAATAATAATACCTATACCCACAAAGAATATAAAATGTGAAATAAATATATTTATATTTTTAAATGATTTTTCCTCACTTAAAGATATAGTAAGCCCCTTTGCAACAGATATTGAAATTATAGGGATTAATAAAAATGTCCATCTGTATGTATAAGCACTGAAAGCATTAAAAACCAAATTAGTAAATGAAGGGAATAATAGCGCAAATATTACCAGTCCAGTTACAACTAAGTATACTTTTTTGAAATTTCTTTTTGAGAACAACCTCGGGATTACAAAAAATGATATGATTCCACAGTAGAGGAATGGGGCTTCATAGAAATTAGTATTAACACTTGCTTTACCACTAAAATATTGTATACCTAGAATATTATTTGACAGAAATCGGCAAACAATTGTAATATATTCACTTATTGGTGCAAATTGCAAACAAGGTATCATTCTTCCGGTAACGCGAGGGCTCTGAAGGATAACATATACTTGTGGTAATACTAATATTGCCGCTAAAGCTACACCAATAAATAATATCAGCGCAGTCTTCATGCCATGAAAAAGAAACTCTTTAAAATTAAAAGTATTAAGAATACAGTACCTAATTATATAATACAATATTAAAAACAGAAATATCATATAACTAAAATATATATTGCAACCGATAAGTAAAGCTGTCGCTAATGTAAGCAAAATCCACTTGGCTGTAAACATCCAACGTTCAAATGCATATAATACAAATGTAAACAAGCAGAACATTGTAGCAAATTGATAATGCTGCCCCCAGCCTACCATATAACCACTAAATGTATAAATAAGCGATCCTATAACTAAAGGAATTCCTCTAAACCCTATTTGTTTCAAAAAAAGATGTGCTAATATTGATACAGTAAAAAACTTTGCTATTGCAGCAAGTAAAATACCATACTCTATAGTACTCTTAGGAAATAGTAGCACAATAAGATTAAAAGGATCTAATAAAAACGATGAATAAGCAAAAATATTACCTCCTAGTCCCATTTTAAAGGACCAACCTCCATATGGTGGATTTCTAATATAATCTGAAAAAAATGCATAACTAGGCCAATAACTGGCGTAAGTATCTCCTCCTATATCCCAGTATATATTTAATTTCCCTGAAAAAAACAAAAAACCATATGTAGCTATTAGAATAATACCTGTGATAACCAACTGAATACTTAAGTAATGTTTATCACTAAGCTTTTTATTAAGATCCATTTTATCCTCCTCTAGCTATGTTTGTACGATGAAATAAATGGTACACAAGCATATTTTATATAAGTTTTGAAATAAGGTCTATTCTTGAAAAACTGTAATAACATCTTAGGTGTGAGGTTTCTATTATCACTCTTGCCAAGAAAGATTTTTCTAAAAAAGCCTCCTAACACTTTATTTGTTTCAATAGTAGCCACATTATCAAGCTCTCTAAAAGAATTAGATTGATGTAACCTATAGAGATATTTCGTCGCATTTGTATATAATGGCTCACTAATAAGGCAAGCTCTTAAAATAAAATCCCAATCGTGAATATATTTGTATTGTTTAAACCCGTCCAATTTCTCGTACAGGCTTATTTCAAAAACAAAATTTCCAGTTGAAATTGCAACATTCTGAGAAATGAGTTCATGAGAAATAACCACATTATCGTTTATACAGCCTTGCACATTTCTAAAACTTTCCGCCTCTTCGCTATGTGCTACGCAAGAGTTTGTGTCTATGATTTCTACAGAAGAAAACGCAAAGGGGCACCCCTTTTGTTCCATGAGTGGGATTATAGTACTAAATCTATTGGACATATACATATCATCAGCGTTTATTATTGATATATACTTACCTTTTGCATAAGATATTGCTTCATTTATCGTATAATGAGCTCCCATGTTTTTTTCATGTATCTTAAATATAATATTCGAAAATCTATTTTTTATTTTATCACTATCAAGATACTCCGAAATTAACAGTGGACTGTTATCATTAGAGAAATCATCGATAACAATAAGTTCAATTTCTTTATAATCCTGATTTTCTATTGATTGGATACATTCTATTATATATTTTTCATAGTTAAATGATGGAACTATAACACTTACAAGACTATTCATAAGCACTACCCCCAATTATGCTTCTGTAACATATTATGACTCAATACTACATAACTTTCATGTACGTCTAAAATGGATTAGTTATTCAATTGTGTTATAAATCATATCGAACAGATAGCGTCTCTTGTTACTTCCAGATATTCCATGCCATATTTCTGATCCGGCTCAAGGTGAGTTCCTTCTGCCCATTCGTTCCAAGCATTTATAAAAACAAACTGTTCGTACTCATTATTCATATTAGAAGTATAGTCAGCTATACTCGCTATCCACTTTTTATATTCCTGCGGGTTAGCTCCTGCGTAAATATTTGATTTAGTCCCGCGTCTGGCAGTATTGTCCCAACTCAGCATGACACCTCTGAACATAGGATATCCGCCATAAGGCTTATTCATAGCCCTTGCTGCTACATCTTTATAGTCATATATATTTCCGCTAAATTCGGGAACAAGGCCAGTCATTTGTTTACTAATTTCCGCTGTCGGTATATTATGTGGCGGAAATTCAACCGCGTAATCACACCCATAAGGTGCAGGGTTAGAAATTCCAAAAGTCTGCACCATAGCAACTTTAAGTCCTTGTAATCCTTCTCCTAAACACACTTTCCTCCAAAAGTCCACAGTTTTCGACAGATTTGGGAATAACTCAGCCCTATATATAATAAGCAACGGATCATTGTCTATCTTTATATATCTTTCATCCTTTAATATGGGCAATACATCATATATAAACATTCTATCAGTTTCATCATCGTGAACTTGTTGCATTAGAACCTGGCTTTCTTGTCCGTCCCAACGCCTACTCCACGTTTCATTTGCCCAACATATGCAAAAAGGGAAGTCCAGGTTTTTATCCCCTAAAAGCTTGTCCAAAGGCTTTTCAAGAAGCCTTTTTCCTTTAAACCAATAGTAATAATAACAAAAGCCATATATATTATACTGCTTCGCAAGCTCTATTTGCTTATATTGTATGGACTTGTCCTCAACAAGATTATAATATCCTTGCTCTCCTGGCACATGCGGTTGATAGTGTCCATTAAACATTGGCACACCCTTTTTGACGTTCACCCATTCAGTAAATCCCTTTCCCCACCACTCGTCATTTTCTGGTATTGCATGAAACTGGGGGAGATAAAAAGCAATAGGCTTTATATTTGTCCTGTCAGCCTTAATAAGACGAAAATGATATAATACCTTATCAATTACATAAATGTTTGCAACATTTACATCTCCATTAATAAAGTTATCAATAAACTCAGTTTTTATCACAACAAAACATCTAATTAACTTATCTATATTTATTCTGTTTTCATTCATAAATAAGTACTTTTTATAGAATGGTCCAAAGTATTCGTATTCTTCAAATCTGTCTTCATTAGCAGTTATCATATCAAATTGGGGTTTTTCCTGTGCAATGGATAGAACTTCATGGTATGCATTACTACTAAGCTTATCTGTTCCGTTAAGATACATAACATAATTGCTTTTGAGGGTTGCATTCTCCTTCACAAATCTTATACAGTCCTGCTTTGTTTTTAAATTCTTGCTACACTCCAAAACAGTTAGATTTTCTATACATAAATTATTAATTTCATCTTTTGTTTCTTTATTACATATAAAATATATTGATGAAAATTTCATACCTTTGATAGAGCTACAACATTCACCTAAATAATCCTTGCAAACAGTATTTGATGCATTGATTATGACATCTAGTGTTAAACTAAAACTTTTTGTCTCAAATGGTTCCTCAATGTATACGTAGGGCTCACTTATCTCCATAGAGGAAGGAGCAACTCTCTCACCCTTAATTTTTTGAACAACTTTTTTTACCGAATTAATAAGTCCATAATTCCTCAAGCTTTTATAAAGCTTATCTACATTTTCTTTAGTAATTATTTTCTCCCGACTTGACTTTTTTAAGTTTTTAATATAAATCGTATGTGTTTTAGATTCATCATTATCTTTTAAGTTTATATTTACAGAGTCCTGCTTGATATCATACACCCTAATTATTATACCACTATTAAGAGCATATTTATTACAATTAAAGTAACTAAAGACATCAGGTCTTTTTTCAAATGAGATATCATAATTTGAATATCCACAAATTGAAATGTCAATCTTTCCGTTGTCACATACCGCCCATCCTTTAATCATTAGATTTGTTTTTTTGTTTTCTTTAAACAGTACAGTATTTTCAATATTATAGTTTATCGACACGCAACTAACCTCCACAGCTAATATTATTTATTTTTTATTCCCCTTTTTTAGTATTTTTAGGATCCTATATACTTTGGAATTATAAAGATTAGTAAGTTTCTGTTTTAGTTCTTCGTTATCAGAAACAACATTATCAAATTCTCTCTTTAGCTCTGCCTTTTCAGAAACAACATTATCAAATTCTCTCTTTAGTTCTGCCTTTTCAGAAACAACATTATCAAATTCTCTCTTTAGCTCTGATTTTTCAACAAAAAGACTATCATACCTATGATTTATTTCATCACTTATTGTTTGTTGATTCACAAGAGTACCAATATTTTTAGTATTTTCCTGATTTATTTCTACAAGCTTTGTAATAAGGTAATCTGATGTGTATTTACTTATTTCAAAACATATATTGACATAGTTACTCTGATTAAACGCTCCAGAGAACTCAAATCTGGGGTCTGTATTAAAAAATTCGTAATAATCCGTATAAGAAAGATATGAGTTTACATTACAAATACTTAAATCTTTAATATCTGTTTCTATGTTCCTTAACTTGACGCTGCACATAAATCCTTCAATAGGATCAAACCTTATGCTTTTGATATTATTAATTTTTGACAAGTCAAAGGATGCTACATAATATCCATCAATAGATGTACATTTTACATAGAGTTTTGATTGTTCGTTGTATCCGTTCCCCTCATCAATATAAAGGCTACTATAGATTATATGCTCATTGATTTGTGTGTCGAAAATGTTATTAATATCTGCACTTATAACCTGCTTGCGAATATTTTTATATTCGTTACTTTTAATGAATTCTTTAGAAAAGTAATCAGCCCATGAACAAAAGACCTCTGTCATGTCTTCAGATATATTAAACATTGACATAAGAGCCTTATAGGAAATCATATCTATTAACCTTGGGGTTGTATAGTAAAAAATATGCAAAGCACGCCAAAATATAAACAATATAGGAATATCAATATTAAATGTCCATTCATAATCTATAATGCAATACTCATTGTTATCAATAAGTAAATTGTCAAATATAATATCTATATTTGACAGAGCACTACACCTTAAAGGGTAGTCAAACTGCGCATCACCAAACACTGTTTTAAAAGCATCGGTATATATGTTATTGCATTCTCTACTATCCCTGTCTATAGCTGTATATACTTCTCTTACAGTACTTAGAAAGCCATTAAAATCTCCATCATCCACAAACTTTATAAGTTTATCCTTCAGGCTTTCAGTATGCAGATATTTGCAGGCTATACCCTTTTTCAAGCGCTTTAGAGGAATATAAGGTATGGAACTTAGTTTTTTAGACATCTCATATATTTTGAATATATGCTCAATATGTTTCTCTGCAAGATGATTTTCAGGATACTTAACAACCCAAAGCTCACCTTCTTCATTCCTCTCAATAACGGTAGCTATTCGCATATCCTTTCTGCGGTTACTACTTATTTTTGCAAACAGGATTTCATTCTTTTTATCAGATGGCAGCATGCTCATTTCAATAAGAAAGGAATTTGAAAATGTTCCGCATACCTTCTCCTTTACTAGTGTACGAACAAGCTCTTTTTCGTTATATAACTCCAAGCGGTCACTGTCAAAAGGCGTAATATCATAGGAAAGAGGAATTAGTTCGAACCCCTCATCAGTGTATATATATTCCGGAAATTTATAATCTGGGTATGGATAATAAAACTTGAAATTGTTTATTCCTGAATCACTTATAATCTTAATAATCTCACTTTTTGAGAATGTTCTTACATGATTAACATTTTTATATCCGTTAATGCCGTCAAAAATTATACCTGTATGATCTTCCTTTGCTCCTGAAAGATATTTAAGCCCTAAACGATTTTCAATAGCAACAATAATCTTACCATCAGGTTTAAGAAAATCTTTTAATTTCGTAAGAAAATCTACATACGGGTTTTGTGTTTTAGTAAATGCAATTGCATACTCAAAAACACCATTTAAAATTATGTAGTCAAATTTCTTATTAAATTGCATATTATTAATATTACCCACAAATATATCAAGGTTTTCAAATCCTTTATTACGAAGAAAATTTATTTCAGCACGTACCTTTGTCAATTCCACAGATACCACATGTCGCGCCTTTTCACATAATATATCTGTAATTGCACCACACCCTGAACCAACTTCTAATATAGAGGCCTTTTCACTAAATGGGTACCAATTGATAATATTCCTTCTTAGGTGAGATAAATGGTAGAATATCGGCCACCTATTGTCGGTGTTAAGTGTACCCTCCAAATCTAAGTCTTGTTCTACAATTCCCCTTAATTCCTTTTCAATTTCTCCATCAGAATATTCAACTTCTCCTTTGTAAAAACGTGTATTAAAGGTAGCCATACTCTATACCCTTTCAATAACCTTTATAGTGATATCTGAATTCATATCAAATAGCCCAGTACTTACCTTAGATTGAATTATTTCCAAACTAACAACATCATATAACCTATGAAAAACTTCCAAGCCTGTGTTTGTATCTACTCTTGTACAACCAAGCGAAAGAAAATATGGACCTCCCTGAAGCTTAAACTCCTGAGTAAAGGTTACCTCAATAATATCCCCAACTTTTATACTACCAGTATCAATGCCTTCAAGAACTGTATTTGTTCCAGTAATCTCAGTTCCCCTAATATCTTTTATAGCAATGGCAAATATTGGACAGTCAATATCCTCATTGAACTTCACTTTCATTCTAAAAGAGCATATTTTCCCTTTTTCAATAGTATTGGTTATATTTCCTCTATTATCAATTACAGCAAAATCAACTATCTGAGCTTTGTTGTTTCCGTAATCCAACTTATTGGGATTAACTTGCAGATAACTACTCCATGGTATTGAATTATCTTCAGCAAAAGTTTTTATCTCTGACAAATTCTTATTTTCATCAATATTAATTCCTACAATTGACTTTTTGTATTTGTCTACTATATCACGAGGGTCCCCCTCAGCAACAATACACCCTTCAGACAAAAAAATGGCTCTGTCGCAGTATCTTGTGATACTTCCCAAGTCATGGGTTACAAGCAGTATTGTTTTTCCTGCCTTTTTAAACTCCTCAAATTTTTTATAACACTTAAGTTGAAAGAATACATCTCCCACACTCAAAGCCTCATCCACGATGAGTACTTCTGGTTCCACATTAATTGCTACAGCAAAAGCTAATCTCACAAACATCCCACTTGAATACGTCTTAACAGGCTGATTTATAAATTCACCAATATCAGCAAATTGTATAATATCCTCCTTTTTTTGATCCATCTCTTCTTTTGTATAGCCCATTATCGTGCCATTTAAGTATATGTTTTCTATTCCTGTAAATTCAGGATTAAACCCGGCTCCTAATTCTAATAGGGCAGAAATTTTACCATTTACCAATATATTCCCACTTGTGGGAGTAAGTACCCCCGTTATCATCTTCAAAAGGGTTGATTTTCCCGATCCGTTTTTGCCTATAATCCCTATTGTCTCGCCTTGCTTTACCTCAAAGCTCAAATCCTTGACTGCAAAAAACCCCTTATGGTATTTTTTCTTAAATGGATTTAAGGATTCCTTTAATCTATCTATTGGTTTATCATACAATTTGTATGACTTTGATAAATTTTCGACTTTTATTGTTAACTCATTATTCATTTGTATTCCCCTCTACAAAACATCAGCAAAATGCGGCCTTAGCCTCTTAAATATAAGAGCACCTGCTACAAATAGTACTCCTGTTATAACCCAGAAGTCAATTGTCAATATCGGTCTCTCCCAAAACCAAACATTATTGATTAAGCTGTCCCTATAGCCTTCAATGATGTAATATACAGGATTCGCCTTAAATATAAATTTGAACTTTTCCGGTATCCTGTCAAGTGTCCAAAAAATAGGAGTTAACCAAAATCCAAACTGGACTAATATAGCAATTATTTGACCTAAGTCTTTAACAAATACAAATAATGAAGACGTTAACCAGGATAATGACAAAACCAACATAACTGTACATAATAAATAGTATAATATTTGTAAAGTATATGCTGTTGGCAAATATCCATATGACGCAAACATTATGATCATTATACATACAAAAAATAAGTGGACAAATAATCCTGATGTAATTCTTATAATAGGTAATGCACTCACTCTGAAAACAACCTTTTTTACTAAATAGCTATTATCTACAATTGATGATGCCGAGCTTTGGATATTTTCTGAAATGTAAAACCAAGGTATCATTCCACAAATCAGCCACAATATAAACGGAAAATTATCTATAGGTGCAGCTCTGAGCCCAACTTGAAAAACAAACCACAATATCATTATTGTACATATAGGTTGTACAAATGCCCATATTATCCCTAAATATGAACCCATATATCTGGTTTTTAAATCCTTTTTTGCCAGTTCATATATTAATTTTCTTGCTTGGTAAATATTCTCAATAAAACTATAAAGTCCTCTCTTTTGAGCCTGTCCAACAATATAATATGTAGAAATAAGCACAAAAACTATAGTACAAATTAATACTACATAATTTATTCTTTTATTCTGTGCAACTTCGATACTAATGGGATTCTTCAGAAAAATATGTGGATCATTAGTATCTGATTTTATAATTACAGCATCCTCTTTCTCTTCAAATGTTTGTATTTCATTAAGGTTAAAACCTTTTAAAATCTCAAAAGGAGAGTATATTTTTTCGGTATTATTCTTTTTTATGTCAATGCTTTTTAAAAGTATTTCTTCAGGCTTTATACCGAAATCTATTCTAAAACTTATTATATTGTCAACAGGTAATTCAAAATTTACTGATTGAAATTCATCCTTACCTTTAATTATCTTTTTTATGCTATCGTGTTCATTGAACTCTTGACTTCCATCTTTATGTGTGTAAAACAATTGATATTCTATATCTGTTTTATTTTTAACATTAATGCTGAGATTTATATTATCTTTAAAATAGAACAAATGCTTAGGCAGTAAGGCCATAATAACAATAAGTATTAATAAACTAATGCCACACTGCAATAATTTCTTTTTCATTAACTTTTCCCCTTAGTCTATCTATAACAAATGCCTGTTTTCTCATTTAAAATAATGTGACCAATTAATGTGGCCAGATACTGTCTAACCACATTAATTCCTACCTATCCCCGTACATCTTCTCATAATACTCTTTATACTCACCGGACCTTATCTTGTTTGTCCAATCAAGGTTGTCAAGATACCATCTTATAGTCAATTTAATACCTTGATCAAACATTACCGTGGGCTCCCAACCCATCTCTGTTTTAATCTTTGCCGCGTCTATCGCATACCTTCTGTCATGCCCCGGCCTGTCCTTAACATATTTTATAAGGCTTTCCGGTTTACCAAGCTCCTGTAGAATTAATTTAACAATCTCGATATTGGCTTTTTCATTGTGTCCGCCTACATTATATACTTCACCGGACTTACCATTATGCATTACCATTTCTATGGCTCTACAATGATCTTCAACATATAGCCAGTCTCTTATATTCATACCATCTCCGTACACAGGCATATCCTTATCTTCCAGTGCATTTGATATCATCAGTGGTATTAGCTTTTCCGGAAACTGATAGGGTCCATAATTATTAGAGCATCTTGTTATATTTACATTTAATCCGAAGGTTTCGTGATAAGCTCTGACAAACATATCTGCTGAAGCTTTGCTTGCCGAATATGGACTGTTAGGAGACAATGGAGTTGTCTCTGTAAAATACCCTTCAGCGCCCAGAGACCCATATACTTCATCAGTTGAAACCTGAACATATTTGTTTGTAGAGAATTGTTCTGGATCTGTCCATTTCTTTTTGCAGGCATCAAGCAACACTTGAGTTCCCATTATATTTGATTTCAAAAATATTTGCGGGTCTGTTATGCTTCTGTCCACATGGGACTCAGCTGCAAAATTTACAATATAATCCGGGTTATATTGTATAAACAATTTATCTATTAAGTTGGAATCACAAATATCCCCTTTAATAAATATGTAATTTGAATTTCCCTCTATGCCTTTAAGATTGTCCAGATTTCCAGCATAGGTCAGTGCATCCAGGTTAATTATCCTATAATCAGGGTACTTCTTTATCATATATAAAATAAAATTGCTTCCTATAAACCCTGCTCCCCCGGTTACAAGCACAGTTGTAATTTTAGTCATTTGCAGTTCTCCTTTTTATTTTATCTTTTAATAAAACATTACATTATAGATAAATATAATTCTGCTCTGAAAGGGTTTTTAATCTTTTATCTTTATCTGAAAGCAGTAACTCATTGATTCCGCTCAGAGGCCAATCAATGCCTATTTGTGGATCATTCCACACTATTCCACCCTCGCATTCCGGATGATAAAAATCAGTACATTTATAAGCAAATTCAGCTTCATCGGAGAGTACTAAAAAACCATGTGCGAAACCAGTAGGAACATAAAACTGCTTACTGTTTTGTGCAGATAAGACCACACCGTAGCAATTTTTATAGGTAGGTGATCCTTTTCTCAAGTCAACAGCGACATCGAAAACCTCACCTGACAATACTCTAACAAGTTTTGCCTGCTGGTACTCTCTCTGAAAATGAAGTCCTCTAAGAACTCCTTTACGAGACTTAGACTGATTATCCTGTACAAACTTTACATTAATTCCTGCTGTTTTAAAATCCTTTTCATTATACGTCTCCATGAAGTAACCCCGGCTATCACCAAAAACCTTTGGCTCAATAACCATAAGCCCTTCAATATCTGTCTTCATAAAATTAAATTGTCCCAATATTAACACTCCCGGGTAAATATAATTACTTTGTATACTTTCAAACTACTTGTTCACATTAAATTTCACCATTACTGTTATAAATTTAAAAGCCTTCAGCAATTTTTAGCAGGTAATTTCCGTAGTCACTTTTAATCAATATATTTGCAAGTTCAACAAGCTGCTCACGGTTTATATATCCCTTTTTATAAGCAATTTCTTCAAGACATGCTATGTATAAACCCTGACGTTTTTGTACTGTTTCAACAAAATTACTTGCCTCAAGCATGGTATTATGAGTACCGGTATCCAACCATGCCATACCTCTTCCAAACAGTTTAACATTCAACTTTCCGCGTCTTAAATATTCATTATTTACTTCCGTTATTTCCAGTTCACCGCGAGCTGAAGGTTTTATATTTTTTGCTATATTAACAACATCATTATCATAAAAATATAACCCCGGTACAGCATAATGTGACTTGGGAACTTTAGGCTTCTCTTCAATAGAAATAACTTTTCCTTCAGAATTGAACTCTACAACTCCATATGCCTCAGGATTACTTACATAGTATCCAAATACGGTAGCACATTCGGTTGTATTTGCTGCCTCTTCAAGAATTTTGCCAAAACTCTGTCCATAAAAAATATTATCCCCGAGCACTAAAGCAACTGAATCCTTCCCTATAAACTCCTCACCGATTATGAATGCTTCTGCCAATCCGTTGGGAGCATACTGAACAGCGTATGACAGATTCAAACCCAAATAAGATCCATTACCGAAGAGCTCTTCAAATAGTCCTATATCTCTTGGTGTAGATATTATAAGTATATCCTTAATTCCTGCAAGCATTAAAACAGACATAGGGTAGTAAATCATTGGTTTGTCGTATACAGGAATAATCTGCTTAGATATAGCTTTTGTTATAGGATATAACCTAGTACCTGATCCTCCTGCAAGTATGATCCCCTTCATAATTTGACCCCTCTCTTTGTAATATGTCTATCCAAGATATTCTACAATGGCATCTTCCCAATTTCTGAAGGAATTAAGCCCAATTAATCTCAGCATAAAATTATCAAGTACTGAGAATTTTGGTCTGGGTGCCGGCCTCTTTAATTCTTCACTTGTAATTGGATTAACCTTGATATCAAGTCCCTTTATTTCGAATATTTTTCTAGCAAAGTCATACCAGCTGCATTGTCCTTCACAGGTAGCGTGATATGTTCCATAACTTTCAGTATGTATCAAATTTATTATACATTTAGCCAAATCAACCGTACTGGTAGGTGAACCAAATTGATCATTTACAACACCTATTTCTTTTTTGTCCTGGGCTAGTTTAAGCATGGTACGGACAAAATTGTTACCTTCGCCATACAACCATGCCGTCCTGACAATAAAATGCATTGGATTTGACTGTCTTACAAGTACTTCTCCATATTCCTTACTTCTTCCATATACACTTCTTGGGCTTGTCCTTTCATACTCCCTTTTTGGAGTATCACCA
The DNA here is from genome assembly GCA_029256485.1 of Clostridiaceae bacterium. The sequence continues at coordinate 2,671 of JAQSXU010000015.1, read as the reverse complement.
GTACCATCAAAAACATAGTCTGTTGAAACTTGAACCATTTTTGCACCAATACTGTATGCCGCTGATGAAAGATTTTGTGCACCTACAGCATTAACTCTGTATGCATCATTCTCATTTTCTTCACAAGCGTCTACATTTGTATAGGCTGCACAATTAACAACAACATCAGGTTTTTCATTTTTTATTAAGTCAAACACCTGTTTCTGATTAGTTATATCAAGGTTGTTGACATCGTTTTCTATAAGTACAATTTTCTTTTTTTCAGACAACTGGTTAAAAAGCTCTATTCCTAACTGCCCTTTACTACCTGTTATTAATATCTTCATTAGTAGCTCCTACTAAATTAATACTCATCCAACCTCTATTGTAAAATAATATTCAGACAACATCAATACTTTTATCAATATCGGTATTATATTGTATTATTCAATTCTGTAACTAATTGTATAATATATTGTTTTATTGCAAATGAAAAGATGTCTTTGTTTACTGTGTCCCTATACTATGTTAAAATTATTGAAGTACATATTTAGGAGGCATTATATGCAAAAGATAGCTAAAAAAGAAGCCCGGGATTATTTAAAGCTTTTACCTATAGGCTTAATTCTGACAATAGTACCATTAATTGTTTTCATGAAAGAAATAAAATTAGATAAGGCCTTCGCCAAATTGTGGAAGGGCTCCACTGAAGAACTTGACTTCTTCGCATATTACAAAATGACATGGTTCATAGCATTAACTTGTATTTCTTTAATTTTTTTCTTCATATACATATCCACCAAAAAGATAAAGCTTACGTTGCCCAAGATGTTTATTCCACTAGGTGTCTTTACAATCCTAGTCTTTCTGTCAAGTTCTTTCTCAGATCATCATAAGCAAGCCTTTTTCGGTTTTCCGGAACGGTATGAAGGCTTTTTTACAATATTTTGTTACATAGCTGTATGCCTTATATGCTCTATGCTCGTATCTTCCGAATTTGATATTAAATATCTTTCGTACTTTTTGGCTTTTTCAGTTTTAATTATGTCTGTTATAGGTATTACTCAATTTTTTGGTTTCGACTTTTTTCAGTCTGATTTCGGAAAAAAGTTAATATTACCTAAAGCCAATGAAAGTATTGCCGCTTCCTTGGATTTTAGATTTCCTAAACAATACATATATTCTACACTCTATAATCCCAATTACGTGGGCGGTTTCTTTGCAATAATTTTGTCAATTTGTATTGTAATATATCTTTCAGTTAATAAACCTAAATATAAAATCGTTTCAGGTATATTTTGCCTTTTAGCATTTATCAATCTGCTTGGCAGTTTATCCTCCACAGGTATGGTAAGTATGTTAGCGTCTGGCATAATAATACTGATTTTTATGCGTAAAAATCTCATAAAAAACGTAATACCAATTCTAGCTCTATTGATTTGCATTATTGCTACTACCTTTTTCATGAATTATTCATCTGACGGAAAAGTTTTCAGCGAGCTTAAGGTCGCAAGCAATTTAAATTATTCAGTTATAAAAGATAAGTTTATAGCTTTTGCCACTCCAGAAAATGACAAATCAGCTATAAGCAATACACTGATGTTAATGAGTTTTGATCAGGACTCAATTAGTAATACAGTAGATGAGTCTAAAATTAACACAAGTAGTCTGCTAGCCTTAAACACTCCCTCATCAAGCATACCTACTTCAGAAAATTTGACTGACATAAAAATAGACAAAAATAAACTTTATCTTTATACATCAGATACTGATGCATTAGTAATCAGTTTCGATCCAACTACTTCCAAACTTACTTTTTCAGATACTAATAAGAAAACAATTGAAGTGTCAACATCAAATGAAGACAATAAGATAAATGTATCCTTCATTGACTCAAGATTTAAAAATATATTAATTTCAATTGATAATAATATTGTTAAAATTCAAGCTCCAAATACGTCTTTTGCTGTTGCTAATACCGAAAACGGATTTAAAATTGCAACCCCTGCAGGAAACACTACCGATATTATCAAAGCTGAGAGTTTTGGATTTCAAGGAAGGGAGAAGTGGGGTTCAAATAGGGGATATATCTGGTCCAGATCGATACCAATGATTAAAGATACCTTTTTGCTTGGTCATGGGCCTGATACATTTGGAATGTATTTTCCTCAAAATGACTATGTTGCTAAAATGAAATTCATGGAAAGCATGTATGCTGTTGTAGATAAACCACATAATCTATATTTGCAATTAGCAATAAATACAGGTGTGCTCTCATTGTTATCCTTTCTGATTTTTATTGGCTGGTATTTTATTCACTCCTTAAAACTGTATTTTAAAGGCGTTTTTAATGAATATTTTGTTGCCGGAGTTGCTTGCCTGGCTGCAGTTTCCTCTTTCCTTGTTTCTTCAATAGCTAATGACAGTACGATTTCGGTAAGCCTTACTTTCTGGATTGTTCTTGGGGTTGGAATAGCCTGTAACAGACTATATGCAACGTCTATTTTGCCTAAGAGTACTGATAAGAAGTTAGCCACAATTAAGAAGAGCTAATAAATGTAAATCGAAATTCTGGTTCAAGAACACAAGCTATAAAGGGAGTGTCGCAAAATACTTAAAAGTATCTAGCGATGCTCCTTTGCTTTTGCCTGGACTTTCTTGGATTTTACAAATTTATGATTTTAATATGTTT
>JAQSXU010000351.1 GCA_029256485.1 Clostridiaceae bacterium | reverse complement strand
GCTTGCACTATTTTTATTTTCTTTTTTTTAATAAAGTAGAGATAATACCTGGAGAGATTGAAATGATGATAATAAATAGGATGACAAGTTCAAAGTTATTTGAAACAAAAGGTATATTTCCAAAAAAATAACCTCCAATTATAAATAATGTTACCCAAGGGATACTACCAATCATGTTATAAAAAATGAAACTTGTAAATTTAACCTCTGCTGTGCCTGCGATAAATGGAATGAAAGTTCTTATCAAAGGAATGAATTTTGCAATAATTATGGTTTTGCCACCATATGAATCATAAAAGGCTTGCGCTTTTTTTATATGCTTTTTATTAAAAATTATTGAATTATTACTTTTGAAAATTCTTGCTCCAAAGCGTCTCCCAACATAATAATTTACACATTCACCTATAACGTTTGAAAACATTAATAATAGGGTTATAGTCCAAATGTTTAAAGCTCCTTTAGCAGCTAAAGTTCCAGTGACAAATAAGAGTGACTCTTCAGGAAGAAAAGGTGCCATGAAAAGACCGGTTTCGCAAAAGACTATAACAAATAAAAATAGATAAGTGTAATTAGCATAATTTCTTACAAACTCAGTTAGAAAAGTATCAATAGGCAGTGAAAGGATTAGGTTGTGAATGAACATAATGAAAACTCCTTTATAAATATTAAATAAGCTTATACAATTTATGAAATAAATAAATATAGAATTAAGATTTGCATTGTCAGTTTATAGTTCTTATAATTAAATTATACACGACAAAATATTTGTATTCTACCAAATAATTTAAGTGTTTTTTTAATTTTAATAAATAAATATATAAAAGAAGGGGTTTTATTTTGAGAGGTATTATTAAATATAAAAAATATCATATTATTTCATTGATTTTATCGATGGTTATTTTAGTGATAATGGGAATGTTTGAGTTAATTGAAAATATTAAAGATAATAATAATTCACTAGATATTAAATATTTGTACATAATGAATTGCTTTTTATTAGAAGTTTCACTCATCTATATAATTAAAGGATTATTACAAAGATTAAGATCAGCGTTAATTATTAGTGTAGTAATTTTATCGTTGTTTGTATTGGACAATATTTTAGGAAATACATATTTTAAGTTAAATCAAGTTCTTTTAGTTTATATCTTACTATCACTAATGATTCAAATTAAGTGGTTTAAAGGTAAGTCAAATAAAATGAAATTAAAAACGGGAATAATTTTTTTGATTATTCTTGTTTTGCTTAATTTATTATTAAATCTAATATTTAGTATTAGTTTTAATGATAAGAATGTTTTTATAAACCTATTTTCACTATTAGTAATTTTAAAATTAAATCTAGAACCATTTGTTTTTAAGCAAGAGCATTCACTTGATGAAAAAGAAAAAGTTTTAGGCTTATTAAGAAAATTTGCTACAAATCCAGTATCGGCAATAATATTAGAAGATGATAAGCAATATTTTTTCTCAAAGGCTTATGAAGGTGTTATTGGATATACTATAGTTAATAATATTGCAATTGTAGCAGGAGAACCTATATGTAGAGATACTAATATACAGACTGTTTTGGAAGAATTTAAAAAGTTCTGTTCAGAAAATTCATTATCAATTTGCTTTTGCCAAATATCTGAAAAATACAAAAGTATTTTAGAAGAATGTGGTTTTATAGTACAAGAATATGGTAAGGAGGCTATTATTAAGCTAGATACTTATAGTATTAGTGGTTCTAAAACGTCTAAAATAAGATGGGCAAACAATAAGATGGAAAAAATGGGGATAAAGGTAACTGAATATAAACCACTTATAAGTCGAAGTAAAATAATAGACAATCAATTATTTCAAATATCTGATGAATGGTTAAAAATGAAAAAATGTGGTGAACTTTCATTTATGTTAGGGACTCTATCACTAGATAAACCATTTGATAGACGATATTTTATAGCTTGTGATAAGCATGGAGTTATATTAGGACTTATAGTTTGCTTCCCATATAAATCCCAAAAAGGATATTTTATCGATATAACTAGAAGAAGAAAAGATGCTCCTCTTGGAATTATGGAAAAATTAACGATAGATATATGTAAAATTTTAAAAGATGATAAAGTAAAAGAACTTAGTTTAGGGTTAGCACCTCTTGCAGATATTCAAAGTTCAAATAAGATTGAAAGTAAGATCATGTATATATGTTTTAAATTCATATATAAACATATGAATTCGTTGTATGGATTTAAGGCTTTATATGATTACAAAAAGAAATATAATCCTTCAGCTTGGGAACCAAGATTTATAGCGTTTTCAGCTGATGCAACTATCATATCTATAGGATATGCCATTATAAAAGCTAAGTATCACCAAGGAATAATAAAAATGCTATTCAATAAGATGAAATTAAATAAAAAAGTAGAAGAATTTCTAAATTATATACCAAACAATAATTAGATAATAGGAATTATAAAAGAAACCAAGATATTTTTATGATTTTGAAATAAAACACATATCAAAGAGTGTTATTTAATTTGAACCAGATAACACACATAATAACACACATTGCATAATACTGGAAGTATCTAAAATGGAGACTTTAAGCGTGAAATAGTACAATATGTAAAAAAATAGGAATTGGCATAAAAATTGCTATGAATATAAGTGGAAACAATTTACTAGTTATAGACAGAATAAAATGTTTTAAAAAAGAGTTTTGTTTATAATAAAGTAAAAATTGCACATTAACATAAAATATAATTAGAGGTAGGGGGAAATATTTGTGAAAAGAAAAAAGTTAATAGCAAATCTACTTTTAGGAGCAGTAATTTCCAGTCAATTTAT
>JAQSXU010000350.1 GCA_029256485.1 Clostridiaceae bacterium | reverse complement strand
TTTCGTAAAAAATCCTTATAATCAAAATGTATCCTATAGGTTAGATTTTTTATTTATCTACTCTATAGGATACATTTTGATTATAAGGATTTTTTATGCTCAGCAGTCATCGGTATTAAGTTGAAATTTGTAAAAAATTATCGATAATAGTCTTACCTAAGGAACCTTAATAACTCGAAAAGCATAAATTAATAGTAAAACATATCATAAAAAGTCAAATTATAATATATTTACGTTTACGATAATAATAAAAGTTAGTCGAAAGACGTCACTAAACTTTGACTTTAAAATATTATAATGATTACTACCATTATTATTGCTCCTGCTTAATTTAATTAATATTTTACTATGGATAGTGGAGCATGAATAATTTTTTTAAGTGAGAATATTAGAGGAGTGAAGCCAATGGCAAGAAATAGAAATGTGCTTCCTCTTATAACAATCAGCGTATTATTTGCCATAATGTGTATTATTGGAATTGCAAGAGGAAGTCTGGCTACTTATGATGAAATTCGAACATCTACCATTGTAACAAATAAAGAATTACTAGATAATGAAAAACTGAATGAATCAGAGAAAATTATTATAAATATGCTAAAAAATGAGATGAAACTACAAAATACTGAACCGGATATGATAAATAGTGACCAAAGTATCTATGTAAAATACTTTGAAAAACATTTAAGCAGCCCTAAAATGCACTTAAGTAAAGAAAAAGCGGATGAAATAGTGGATTTGATTAAAAGCATGAATAGGATTATGAACCTTGAGAAGGAAAATGATTTAAAGCAGATGTCCATCGATGGACGGGGAATAGCTATCAATATATATGAACAAATTTACCAACTATGTGGCCTCAAAATAATTTATAGCATGGAAGGAGATATTGTGCAAATAACAGATTGCTCTGAGAATCTTCTCTATTGCATTGATAATCCAATTGTTTATGGGAGCTTCAATTATTATGCATTTGCAATGGTATTCTTAATATGGTTTTTTTTAATTAGTTTATGTATCATCATTACAAAAAAATATATAAATAGAGGAGCAGTGTTTTATGAAAAAAAAAATAGAACAATTCCAAAATTGTGTCTCGTCTCATCATCCGGGGGGCATTGGGAACAATTACAGAGGCTACAGCCTCTTATAGAAAAATTTGATGGTTTCTATGTTTCCGAAAAAACCATGTTTTCCTGTAATGCCAAATATTTGATGAAGCAAACGGATTTAAAGGACAAATGGATGATACCAAAGATGTTATACAATTTAATGAAAACAATTTTGATTTGGTATACAGAAAAGCCGGATTTTGTTATTACAACAGGAACTATGGTAGCATATCCATTTTATTTACTAGCCCGCATTTATAAAAAGAAATTTATTTATATTGAAACCTTTTCAAGAATATATGATGGCACTAAAGCTGGAAAAATTATGTATAAACATTCTGATTTATTTATTATTCAATGGGAAACATTGAGGAATATTTATCCAAAAGCTGTATATGGAGGTAGTATATATTGATCTTTGTTTGTGTCGGAACAAGAGAATATCAATTAAATCGACTATTAGAGAAACTAGATGAATTACTGGAAGAGGGATTTATAAAGGAAGAAGTCTTTGCACAAATTGGGCATTCAACCTATACACCTAAAAATTATAAATATGCAAAGTTTATAAATCCCGATGAGTTTAATAAATACCTGGAGGACTGCAGATTAGTGATTACACACGGCGGTACAGGTTCCATTATAGGAGCGCTGAAAAAGGGAAAATGTGTTGTTGGGGTTGCGAGATTAAGTAAATATGGAGAACATATCGATGACCATCAAAAACAAATTGTTGAACTGTTTACCAAGGAACAATATATTTATGGAATTGAAGAAATGGATGAGTTAAGAAATGCCATAGATTTTTTTGATCATAAATCAGTTATTATGAGGAAATATGAAAAAGAGTCTTATATTCTTAATATCATTGAAGAATTTATCAAAGGGAACTATTAAGGTGATATGTCATATGAATAATACTGTGAAAAATGTTATTTTAGCACCTATGAATATCCTATATAAATTTAGCCCAACGATTACTCTAAAAATTTTATATCGGTTGAAAACCGGCCAGAAGCTGAATTTAGAAAGCCCAAGGACATTTAATGAAAAATTGCAGTGGATTAAGTTATATTATAAAAATGATCTGTTGCCAATATGCGCTGATAAATACGAAGTGAGGCAATTTATAAAGGCATGCGGCTGTGAAAATATTTTAAATAAATTACTATGGGACGGCTTTAACCCAAAGGATATTCCTTTTAAAGATTTACCACAAAAATTTGTAATTAAAGTAACTCACGGCCAGGGACTTAATATAATCTGTAAGGATAAGAATCAATTAAATATTCCGAAAACCATTAAAAAATTGAATCGCTGGCTAAAAGTAAAATACCTTCCTTGTTATGGTGAGTGGTTTTATGGAATTGTAAAACCAAGAATTATAATTGAAGAATTTCTTAATGATGGGAAGAATGAAACACCGAACGATTATAAAACTTATTGCTTTAATGGAAATCCCAAAATGATAAATGCACATGTTGATCGATTTACCAATCACAAAAGTAATCTGTATGATATAAAATGGAATGTAATAAATAATGTTTCTTTTAAATATCTTGACTCAAGCTTATTTATTGAGAAACCAAAAGAGTTAGACGAAATGTTAGATTATGCAAAAAAGTTATCAAGTAAATTTATTCACGTTAGAGTAGATTTTTATATAGTTAATTCAAAAATATATTTTGGTGAACTGACATTTACCGATGGAGCGGGATTTGAC
>JAQSXU010000097.1 GCA_029256485.1 Clostridiaceae bacterium | reverse complement strand
GTGAAAAATACACCACAATGGCCTTTTTCTTATTCATCATTTTAAGCCTCCATTTTACTTATGTCATTATAATAACATAAAAATAAGATGATATAAAACAAGTTTTATATCATCTTATAAATTGTAGATTTTCGGCCTAAGCGGAAAACCCACCTTATAGGTTATTCGATCTTTGTTCTCTAATATTTGTTATTTAATAAAGCTGCAAATGCTTATATACATATTATTGTAATTGATGTTATAATTATCCTGCAAGTTCGTTATAATTTATTAGTCAATTGAAAATAATTACTTATCATAAGGCAGCATTTAATTAAAAGGGAGATCAATATGAATAAAAGATATATAACTAAAAAAACAATTATATTTTGTATCTTTTTTCTATTTGCCAGTTATTATTTATTCACTCGTCTATCAGCTAAAATACCTTCAGAATGTCCGACAACTATTATAAGATACAATGGATATACCGTTCAAACATCACTTGCTGATCATAACTGGATACCCAAAAATGGTGGAAGTAGTTATATAACTGAAGGAGATTATACTGTAGGGCAAAAAACACCAAAATTTAATGCTAATCCTGGTGATACAGTTCATATATTGATTCCTAAAAATCCTTTAAATGTAAAAGTAACCGAAGTATTAAATGTTTATTATAATCATAAGGAATATAATGTTATAAAAGAAGGGAAAGAATATATTTTAACTCTTCCAAATAAAAAGGGAGAGTATATATTTAATGTCATGGCATTTTGGGATGCAGATATGCATAATTCAGCAACTATTTTCAGAGTGGAGATAGAGTAATTATTTTAAAAAGTACTTTCCAAAAAAATCAACACTATTGTATAAAAGCGCCTCGTGGTTCTAGGCACTAATAATTTTACCCTGGTTGCAAACATAGAAAATGGAGTTGTAAAATTAATTTTACAACTCCATTTAAATAGAAGATTTTCGGCCTAAGCCGAAAATCCACCTTATTTATTCTTTGTTCTCTGATATTTGTTATTTAATAAAGCTGCTGCACAGCAGCTTTATTCTGTTGCGCTTTTTTCAGGTAATATTAAGTTAAGTACTATTCCTACCAAAGTTGCAAGAGCAACGCCTGCTATTTCAACATCTGCACCGTTCATTGTAAACTTAAGGCTGGCTCCGCCTATACCTAACACAATTATAACTGAAGTAATCAGCAAGTTCTTTTTCTTTGAAAAATCTATTTTATCTTCTACAAATATTCTAAATCCAGAGGAAGCTATTATACCGAACAGTAGAATACTTACTCCACCCATTACAGGAAGCGGCATATTCTCAATTATAACTGCAATTGGTCCGATGAAAGATAGAATTATTGCAATTACTGCTGCTACTCCTATAACCCATACACTATAAACTTTTGTTATTGCCATAACTCCGATATTTTCGCCATAGGTTGTATTTGGAGGGCCTCCAAAGAAACCTGCTGTAATGGTTGCAACTCCGTCACCTAATATGGATCTGTGAAGACCTGGGTCTTTTGTAAAATCTCTTCCGCACACGTTGTTAGTAACATATACATGACCAATATGTTCTGCAATTGTTACAAAGGAAACCGGCGCCATTAACATTATTGCATTCCAATTGAACCTAGGAGTTACAAATGGCGGTAATCTTAATAGCTGAGCACTCTTTATTGCCTCTAAAGCAGAGTTAGGAACTACACCAAGTGCTAAAGCTGTTATATATCCAACTATCATTGATATAAGTATTGGAATTACACCTAAAAATCCTTTAAAATACATGCTTCCAATAACTCCAACTGCTAGTGTAACCATAGATACTGTTATCCATGCCCATCTAGGAACATCTTTTAAAGCATCTGCTGTATAACTGAAATTCAATCCAGCCCAATTTACTGCTGTTACTGCTAATCCTAAACCTATAACAATTACTATAGCACCTACAACTGCTGGGGGTAAAGCCTTGTTTAACCAGCCTATTCCAAATAATTTTATAATTCCTGCTACAATTATATATACCATACCAGCTGCAATTACTCCAGAAAGCATTGCAGGAGCCCCATAATTTTTAGAAGCTACCAGCATTGGTCCTATGAAAGCAAAGGATGAGCCTATATATGCAGGCAGTTTACCTTTAGTGCAAATTATATAAAGAAGTGTTCCAATTCCGCTGCAAAATAATGCAATTGATGGACTCATACCTGTAATAATTGGAACCAATATGGTGGCACCAACCATGGCAAATAAGTGCTGCAAGCTTAAAGGTATTGTTTTTAATAAGGGTAATTTTTCTTCTACGTCTACAAAATTTTTCATTAATATTTCCTCCTTTTTAGTCTCGCTGGACTATTTTAAAAGTTATTGTTCATATATTTTTACCGAATCTTCTTTATCTAACTCTTCTACACACACAGAAATAATTTCATTCTTTGAAGTAGGAATATTTTTTCCTACATAGTCAGCTCTAATTGGCAGTTCCCTATGACCTCTATCTACAATTACAGCAAGCTGAATCATTTCTGGTCTTCCAACCGCAATTACCGCATCAATAGCAGCTCTTACAGTTCTTCCAGTATAAATAACATCATCAACTAAAATAACCTTTTTATTTTTAACGTCAACTCCCAAATCATTATTCTTAAGTATTGGTTGATCGTCAATGACTGTTAAATCATCTCTATATAGGGTAATGTCAACAGCCCCTACAGGTATTTTTTCTCCCTCAAATTGTTCTATAAGATCTGCAATCCTTTTTGCAATAGGATATCCTCTTCTTTTAATACCTACTAGTATAATTCCTTCAATTCCTTTATTCTTCTCTACTATTTCATGTGAAATCCTCATCAAAGTTCTTTTCATTGCCTTATCATCTAATAATACAGCTTTGAAATTCATAAATTTCACCTCCTTTTACATTATGCTTTAAATATAATGATTTAATTCAATAAATTAAAAACCGCCTTGTCCATGAGACAAGGCGGTAAAATACACACTATTGACAGTTTACTCTTATGCCTTACGACCTCACTGGATCATTTAAAGGTTAAAATCTTTAGTTTATCAATGTTTTTTCATTTGTTCTTCAATATTTTTTTCTTTTGCTGTAATTATAATATCATAAAGTTCTACTTATTTCAACTCATTTCGCAGTATATTTATAACTTTTTTAAACTCCTCTGGAATATGGCTGTTGAATTCCATATATTCTCCAGTTGTTGGATGAATAAATCCCAGCTTTCTGGCATGCAGAAGCTGACCATTTAAGTTAAATCGCTGTTTTTTGTATCCATATACCGGATCTCCAACTAATGGATGTCCAATATAACTCATGTGTACTCTAATTTGATGTGTTCTTCCAGTTTCTAAATTACAGCAGACTAAAGTATTTTTATTAAATCTCTCCAGAACACTATAATGGGTTACGGCTCTTCTCCCGCCTTCTAAAACTGCAATTTTTAATCTATCTACTGGATGCCTTCCTAATGGAGCATCTACAGTTCCATTGTCCTTTTGAATAATGCCTTCAACTAAGGCAGTGTATTCTCTTGTCATGGAGTGATTTTTTAACTGTTCAGCTAACTTATTATGAGAATAATCATTCTTTGCCACAACCAAAATTCCAGAAGTATCCTTATCTATTCTATGTACTATTCCCGGCCTCACAACCCCATTTATTCCAGATAAGTCACTGCAGTGATTAAGCAGTGCATTAACCAATGTACCTGTGAGGTTTCCATTAGCTGGATGAACTACCATGCCTTGAGGTTTATTTACAACAATTAAATCCTTATCTTCATATAGTATATCCAATGGTATATCTTCAGCTTCTACCTTTAAGTTCACCGGGTCAGGGATAATTACCTGAACTTTATCTCCTGTTTTTAATTTATGATTGCTCTTTTTAGCAGCATTGTTAACAGTTACATTGTTTTCCTCAATTAAATTTTGAAAAAAAGAACGGGATTTATCCTCTATAAGCTTTGATAAGGCTGTATCCAGTCTTACGTTATTGAGACTCTCTTCTATTGTAAAATTAATGATTTCCATATTACTCTTCCTTTTTCAGAAGCTTATCTTCCGGAGTTATTATTAAATATATTGCCAGCAGTACAGTTCCGCATGTAACTAACATGTCAGCCACATTAAAGGTTGGAAAATAGTACACACCCTTATAGTGCCATAGTATAAAATCCACCACATATTTATATGCTATTCTGTCAAATAAATTTCCCAGTGCTCCGCTTATTATCATTGATAAACTAATCTTTAATAATACTGATTTAGGCTTATATTTAAATAGATAAAATATCATAGCTGCTGCCACAATAATTGTTATTATTGCTAAAAAAATCTGCTTATTTTGAAAGATTCCAAAAGCCGCACCCCTGTTTTCTAGATATTCAAAACTAAAAATATTTTTAATAATAACTATTTCTTTATCTGGGAATAAGGCCTTCAAAGCCCACAGTTTTGATATTCTATCAAAAAATAATCCCAGCACAATAATTAATATAATCATTTTAATCCCCCCACCGCCTATAAATAAATTAATCCGGTAATTGATGCCTGTATTGAGCATTACTTATCTTTTCCAAAGGATCTACATCTTCCTCCGTATCATCATCGTAATATTCTTCTACATTTTCTATTTTATTAAACTGATCAACAGCATCATAGCTATCCTCTGCATCAAATTCTACAGCATCATCTTTATAATCATTATAACCTGAGCCAAAAGGTATTCCAAGCACATCTTCTTCTACAGGTCTATCGTGCCTTTCAAGAGGCCTTGTATTCATTTCGTTTTGACAATGAACGCAGAATTCTGTATAGGGAATAAACTCCAATCTTTCCCTTGGTATATCCACACCGCATCTTTTACATGTGCCATAGCTTCCATCCTCAATATTATGTAATGATTCATCAATCTTTTTAAGAATAGATACTTCATTAGCCTTCAAAGCCAATCCTTTTTCCTTATCAAACAGCTGTGTGGCACTGTCACCAGGATGGTTATCATAAAAGGAAAGTTCAGAAGCTAATTCTTCATTGGAATTAATAACCTCATTTTCTTTCATCAGATTTAATAAATTGTTAACCCTTTTTCTTTCAGACATAAGTAAATTTTTAAAATGCTGTAATTGCTCTTTTTCCATAACATACAACCCCTTTCACATATAGTGTAAAAATACAAGCTATATATAAGTTACAGAATAAAAATAACTAGTTTTATTTTATCTAATCTTTACTTATTTATTCTGAATTATGGAAAAAAACTTACTGAAATAATTTAATGAATTGGGAAATGATATGTCCACACACTGGTAATCCTTAATAGCTGTTGTTCCTTTATTTCTTGAGCTTAATACTAAAAAGCTCAATGCAATTCTATGATCCTTAAAACTATTTATATTAATATTTTTATCAATATATTTGTCATCGCCAAAAATATAAAGATTCTTATCTTTATAATCACATTTCAAATCACAGGTTTTGAAATTTTCTACAATTGCATTAAGCCTGTTGCTTTCCTTATATTTAAGTTCATCTACGGATTCAAAAACTGTAGTTCCGCTGCTGAATGCTGCCAAAACTGAAAGCACAGGTATTTCATCTATAATATTAGCAATTCTATGTTTTGATATTTTAATTCCACATAGTTTACTGCTGTAAACTTCAATGCTGCCCACTTTTTCACCGCATTGAAATTCTTCTTCCTTCCAGTTTATATCTGCTCCCATTTCCTTCAGCACTTTTAAAAATTCTATTCTTCCGTCATTCAGCAGTACTTTATTAAATTTAATATAAGTATTATCCATTAAAACTGCCAGCGCAATTAAATATGCCGCTGAAGAAATGTCTCCGGGTATAATAAAGTCTCTTGACGTTATAGTATGATTTCTTATTTTTATTGAATTTTTTTCAATGTACACTGGAACTCCCATATATTTAAATATATTTTCTGTATGGTCCCGGGTTTCATCTTTTTCATATACTGTTGTTTCCCCATTTCCTAAATATCCAGCTATAAGTATACATGATTTTACTTGAGCTGAACTCACAGGCATATAATAGCTTATTCCATTAAGCTTTCCGCTCTCAAAACATTTTATTGGCAATGTTCCATTTTCGCAGCTTATATGTGCTCCCATTTGAAGCAGTGGGTTTATTATTCTATCCATGGGTCTTTTGCTGAGAGATTCATCTCCAAATATACTTGTATTTATATCACAGCCTGCTATTAAGCCAGAAATTAATCTCACTGTGGTACCTGAATTCATGCTATTAATAGGTAAAACATTTTTATTAAAATTTTTATATCCAGGTGAATTTACAATTAAAGTATTTCTCTTATATACTATGGTTACTCCTATATTCTCCATAGCCTTTGCAGTAGCAATGCAGTCCAAATTATTAGGAAAATTTTCAATAACAAATTTTCCTCGAGCCAAGGCACCTATAATCAGAGATCTGTGTGTAATTGATTTATCCCCTGGCATTTGGAATTCCTTTTTAACATCTTTTTTAACATTCTGAATAATAATGTCCAAAACTTATTTCTCCTAACATTAAATTATGTTTTCCAGCAGCCTCACCTTATTTATTATATCTTCAACTGTTTTTATGGAAACTGTCTGCTTTGCATCTGAAATGGAATTATCAGGATTAGTATGACTTTCGATAATTAATCCATCTGCCCCGCTTCCCAATGCAGCTATACACATTTTAGGTACTATCTGCCTAAGTCCTGTGCCATGGCTTGGGTCAACTATTACTGGCAGTCTGTAATTTTCTTTAATTACAGCCACACTGTTTAAATCAAGAGTATTTCTTGTATAGTGTTCAAATGTTCTAATTCCTCTTTCGCAAAGCACCACATTCATATTGCCTTCACTCATTATATATTCTGCAGCGTAAAGCCATTCTGAAATGGTAGCGCTCATTCCCCTTTTTAAAAGCACTGGTTTTTGAAGCTTTCCCACCTCTTTGAGCAAACTATAATTATACATATTCCTTGAGCCTATTTGAATCATGTCAATATATTTCAATGCCTCTTCTAAATCTCTTGGATCTAATATTTCGCTGACTGTAGGCATATTATTTTCTTTCCCCACACTATGCAGTATCTTTATGCCATCCAGCTGCAGACCTTGAAAATCATAGGGGGAAGTCCTTGGCTTAAAGGCTCCTCCCCTTAATATATTTACTCCAATTTCCTTTAAATTAATTGCAATGTGTCTTAATATTTCTTCACTTTCAATTGTACATGGCCCTGATATTATAATCTTTTTATTTCCGCCTATTATATAATTTCCTACTTTAACCTTGATGTCTTCACCACTTTTTTTGTCCACTAATAATTCTTTCATTAAACTAATCACCTGCGCCTAACAATTAAGCTGCTTATTTTTAAGCATGCTCTTTAAAATATTGGTTGAATTTTCAACAGCAATTGGTACAAATTTATCGTAGTCCATATGTGCACCATTATTTGCATTATCAGATATAGACCTTATTATAACAAATGGAACACAATTTAAATAACAGGTTTGGGCTATGCTTCCGCCTTCCATCTCACAGGCTAAGGCATCAAATTCACTATTCAGCCATTTTACCTTCAAGGCATCATTTATAAATTGATCTCCTGTAACTATCCTGCCAATAAAATAATTGTGGCTGCCAGCAGCCTCACAAGCTTCCGTAGCTGCATTTATCAATTCCTCATCACATTTAAAACTGTATGTATCCAATCTTGGTATTTGGCCAATCTTATCTCCAAAAGCTGAAGTATCTACATCATGTTGAACTAAGCTGTTTCCTATTACTACGTCACCAGGCATTACATCCTTACCTGTTCCCCCTGCTACACCTACATTGATTACTTTATCAACTTTAAAATCATCAATTAGTATTTGAGCGCATATTGCTGCATTAACCTTACCTATTCCGCATACCACAGCAACAACTTCATTGCCATACAACTCACCATATTTAAAATTCATTTTAGCCTTATTTTCTTCTCTTGTAGTATTCATAGCTTTAACTATTAAGGATAGCTCCTCAGCCATTGCGGCTATAATTCCAATAATCATTTTAATCCTCCTTAAATATACTGTTCTTTAGTGCATCTTTCAATTCGCTTTCAGTTACTTCAACCTTTATGGTGCACTTTCCAATTTCATTTAACAAAACAAATCTCATTTTTCCAGTATTCTTTTTGTCATGTTTAATAGCATACAAAAATAGGCTGCTATTGTCAACTTTATAGTAAGTTGGCAGTTTTAGCTTTTTATACACATTTTTTATCAAAGCATAATTGTTTTCATTTAAACCTAACTTCTTCTCTGACAGCTTCAATGCTGCCAGCATGCCAAGAGCTACTGATTTTCCATGACTAATTGAATAATCTGAGCAGGCTTCAATAGCATGACCAGCGGTATGCCCAAAGTTTAAAATATTTCTTGCACCTGTATCTCGAAAATCTTCAACTATTACATCACTTTTTATTTTAACACATTCCCTTATGATATAAGCCAGTTTATCATTTTCAAGTTCATATATTTCCTTGTAATGGGTATCTAAAAAATTAAAAAGTGATTTATCTTTAATCAGAGCATACTTTAAAATTTCACCCATACCTGAAGTAATTTGTTCCTCTGGCAATGTCTTTAAAAACATTATGGATGAAAATACAAAAATGGGATTATAAAATGCACCTATCATATTTTTCAATCCATTGTAGTTAAATCCAGTTTTACCTCCCAGGGAGCTGTCTACTTGTGAAATTAAGGTAGTAGGAATATTTATAAATCTTATACCTCTCATATAGGTTGAGGCGCAAAATCCTACCAAATCTCCAATTATTCCTCCCCCAAAAGCCACTAAAATACTATCCCTATCAGCTTGCTCTTCAATTAAAAAACTATATATAGACTTAACTGTATCAATTGTCTTATGATTTTCCCCAGGCTCAGTGGTAAAAATTCTGCAATTATACAAATTATTAATTCTATTTAGCTTATCCTTGTAAATACCGTAAACTGTAGTATCCGTAATTATAAATAATCTGTCACTTTTTTTTATCTTATTTTCTTCCATAACTGCTGGAAGCTTATCTAAAGTAATATCAATATATACTCTATATGTGTCATTATTACTATTAACTATAACCTCTTTCATGGTACATCACCTCATAGATATAAATCAAAATAATTATATCACAAAACATATAAAATTTTACAACAAAAAATCCCCATGACGTCACAGGGATTAATTACTTGAATTACTATTTCACAAAGAAATTTTTTATTTCATTTGCAGAGCTATTATCTTCAAAATAAGATTCATCTAAATCCTTAACTTTAAAATCGCTGCCAGTTTCAGAATTCACATTCTGTGAATCCATTTCCACTGAAGCTTTCTGTATTTCCTTTGGGCTCAGATTTTCCTCTACTGTACTGCCTATATTGTAATTCTTAATAAAGTCCTTTTCCATATCATCAAACATTTCTAATTGAGATTTCATAAAGTTTCTGTATTTATTTCTGAATTTAGTAAATTCTTGTTTTACTCTTTCGTATTCATCATTAATGTTAATCACATCATTATGGGCTTTATCTAATATTCTTTGTGCTGTATCATTAGCATTTCTAATTATTAACTCAGATTCTTTTTCTGCAGAAAGTTTTGCTTGTTCAGCAGCGTTTTGTGCAAGTACTAAAGTATTTTGAATTGTACTTTCCATTTTATTAAAATGAGAAACTCTTTCATCTAAAGTACTTATCTTCTCTCTCAATGAGGAATTTTCTTTGTATAATGTTTCGTAATCCTCAGAAATTTTATCTAAAAATTCATCAACTTCATCGCAATTATATCCCCTCATTGACCTTTTAAAATCCTTGTTAGTAATATCCATAGATGTTATTTTCATATTATACACCTCAAATTACACAAATTTTTTCACTATTATTTTATTTTTACCGCTGCCAGTCCATCCTATGGTTTCTTCAATTTTAAACTTGCCAAAACCCCTAATAGTAATTATATCTTCAGATTTTATAATAGTATTCTTTTCCACCACAGTTTCATAATTAATCAAGACTTTTCTCTTTTTTATTAAATTCTCTGCATTACTTCTTGTAACCTTACAAATACCACAAATAATTCCATCACATCTTAATGATGAAGATAAAATAGTAATCTCCTGAAAATCAGGTTCTATATTAAAATTAAATTTATCATCTAAAACCTGAACACTGCATGGAGAATTACCAATACTATTTAAATTATTTTTTATGTAATCTAAAATTTCTGTATGAACTGCAGCATAACATCGTTGATTTTTAACTATTAAATCACCAAATTTTTCTCTTTTTATTCCCAATGACATAATTGCACCCAGGAAGTCCCTGTGCTTTAATGTATTGAACTTGGATTTGTTTTCTATACATAATAATTCTACAGGATAATCATTTATTTGATAACGTGAAAAGGCTATAATTCTTCTTTCACTATCCTTGAAAACACCATAAGGTATTATATTTACATCAAAATTATTTTCCATATTTACAAGTGTATTCCATACATTTGGCGGATAAAATTCTGTTGAAAATACCTCACTATTTATTTTTTCACTTAATATTAACTTATCATACAAATTAGCTATGGCACTTTTGTCTTCGTACTCAAATAGATTTAAAAATGCTTTTTTTTCCATTATTAAAGTGCTCCAAATACTGCATTAACTAATGACTGCAATATCCATAAAATAAATAATGCTAATATAGGTGAAAAATCTATCATTAATCCAGGCATTATCTTTTCCTGCAGCATTCTTCCAGGCCTCATAAAAGGTTCTGTAAAGATATGAAGTAAAGCAGTGAATGAATTATTTTTTCCGGGCATTACCCAGGAAAGGATAACATCAATGAAAATTGCATACTGCAAAAAATTAAATAATAAATGCACTGCATAAGCTATAGTATTTATCATAATTACCTCCAAAATTATTTAGTCCAATTAAAAATACCTTTACTATTCAACTCATTTTTTAATTCATTGGAAACTTCGATGTTGGAAGGTGTAACTACATATATACCGCTTTCCACCTCTTCCAAGGATCCTCCAAGTGCATAAGAAGCTCCACTAACAAAATCCAATAATCTTTGAGCAATTCTGTTTTCTAGTTTAGTAGTATTTACTACTACTATTTTTCTATTCTTCAATTCATCACAAATTTCTGCTGCTTCTTCGTAAGTAGAAGGCTTTACAATTAATACCTTTGCTGATGTTGCAGTTTTAATACTTACAACTTTGCTTCCTCTCTTTGAAATAAGGGGCTCTACTTCAGAATCTTCTACAAATTCCTCTGCACCTTCAGACGTTTCAACCTCATCTTCAATTTCCTCGTCCAATCCCAAAAATCCCATCATCTTATTCATTACTTTTCCTGACATTTTATACCCTCCTATTTTTAATATAATTTCTAGAACCAAATATTCCCGTTCCTATTCTAACCATGTTTGAGCCTTCCTCAATAGCAATTTTATAGTCTTCTGTCATTCCCATGGATAAATATTTCATTTTAATATTTTTAAATTCTTTGTTATTTAAATTCTCGAATATTATTTTCATTTCTTTAAAATATTCTCTATTTTCTTCAGAACTTCCTTTTGGAATCACCGTCATTAACCCTTCTGCTTTTACATTATTACAGTTTTCAATGGCATTAATTAAATCATTTAGCTCTTCAACAGATATGCCAGTTTTACTGGATTCCTTTCCTATATTGATTTCTATAAGCACATGTGCTGTAGCATTTTTCTGTGTATACTGTTTTTCTATTTCGTTTAGCAGATTTATGCTGTCCAGTGAATGAATTAAATGTACTTTATCAACAATATATTTAACCTTGTTTCTTTGTAAATGGCCTATAAGATGCCATCTCACATCCCTGGGGAAATCTGGGTACTTATTTTGTATTTCCTGCACTTTATTTTCGCCAAAATCTCTTATTCCAACTTCATAAGCCTCTTTCATTTCCTCAACAGTTTTTGTTTTTGAAACAGCAATAAGCTTTACATTTTCCGGAATATACTTCAGAACATTACTAATATTTTCAGCAATTGACATAATATCGTCTCCTTGGTAATAAATATAATGCACTAAAGTTCTTTACATTGCGGATTTACAAAATATCTAATCTGTAAAGATTTTTGTGAAACCGCAATGTATTAGAATTTTCGCATTATATTACTTTATAATATTCTTCAAAAAAACGCAAATTCCTTCATAATTAATATTTTTTTTAATTAAATTTAACAAACAATATCATAAAAATATAGTATAAAAGAAAAATCCACCATAATTATATGATAGATTTTTCTTTACTTTTTCATAAAATCAGCAGTAAGCTGCCCTGAATATGCAGAAATTTTTATTGAATCCAGCTGACTCATATTTACTCTAATTTTTCTATTAATTAATTTAGCTAAATATTTATCGCTCTGCATCATATAATTTTTAAGCACATCTTTTTCTCCAATGGCCAAAACGTAAAATGGAGCCGCTATTTTAACGCCGTTAACCCTGAGAAAAGGTCCATCACAGGTAATCTCAGATCTATCTATAATTCTTTGTCCGTTAAGTGAAATAGCTTCTGCACCAGAACTTCTTAAATCATTGATAACGTTCAGCATATCAACATCGTGAATAACTCTAATTTGATATGAAAATTCATCTGTCATAAATTCTGAAGAAGCATCGTTTAAAGTAATTTGTAACCCTTGTCCCTGTACATCTGATGTGCCCATAACAATTTTGTTTATATCCAGCTCTTTCTTTATTTCTTCAGTTACCTGGCTCTTTTCTCCGCCTCCATATTCAAAGCTATTTAATTTTGTATCATATTCATAATATTTATTTCTTAGTTCATCAATATCGTTAATCAATTTATTTTTTTCATTATAAGCATCAGAATACTGCTTTGCAGTTAAAAAAGCCATAGCAGGGGTTCT
Organism: Clostridiaceae bacterium; assembly: GCA_029256485.1. The sequence goes on along the minus strand of JAQSXU010000097.1, from coordinate 145 downwards.
TGTAAAGTTTATATTCATTGCAATAAGTATACCTATTATTATGGACGCTGCAAAAACGAAAACTGTTGCCTCATTATTTTTCATTTATTTCACCTCATGTGACTTAGCCTTTTCAATTAATAACCTTCTTACAATAGCAAAATTA
>JAQSXU010000349.1 GCA_029256485.1 Clostridiaceae bacterium | reverse complement strand
GCTCCGTCAACATCAGCATTTGGATTTCTATCTTTCTATTATTATACTATTATGATGTACATATTTTTTATCCTGATAATCATACATTTGCTTTAGATTACCTATAGAAAATTCTTCATAATTAAAGATATTAGGTTTAATACTTTGCTTATCGTCAAGCCATATTAACCAAAGTTCTAATTGGTGTCCTTCACTGATATTTTCTTTAAGGTATTCTAATAATTGTTTTACCCTTAATTCCGAATAATGAAAATATATTGAATAAATGAGTGGTTTATTAGTATACCATCTCACATTTTTCTCAAAGTTAGTACCTTTTTTAATAACCAGTTCACCTACATCACTTTCTTTTTCAAATAACAGTATCTCTTCTTGTACAGTAATAATTCTTTCCTTTGAATTTTTTACTTCTGGTATTTCATAATCGGTTGCTATAAACGAATAACTACTCATATAATCACATCCTAGTATAATTTACATTTTTCCCTAAATTAATTCATGATTTTTTACTATCACATCTCTTAAAAAATTTACGTATTAAAAGTTTTTCTCAATAATTGAGTTTATTCTTTCCTTCAGCAATTCAATGTCAAATGTAGAATTATCAATTTTGTATTTGGTTATATTAAGTGAATCATAAATCTCTTTTTCAAAATTTCTCCTTGCTTTAAGAACTTCTATTACACCTTCTACTCCTTTTAAATTATTGTGCAAACCATATCCTTGCTTTGTATAATAATCTGTAAATCCATCAATCCATTCTTTTGGTCTTTCAGATATAGCTTTCATAAAAGATTCTTTGATAGAGCCTTGCTCTACATATATTTTTAATATCCATCTATTTATCACCCATTATTTCACTTACTTACGATCACTTTGCTTAATACTTCTCTTGAAAGTATAAGTATAGTTTCATTGTGTGAGTTAATTTTGCTATTTTTTACATAAATAATGCAAAAATAGACTTGCCACTGCTAACTTATATTTTTTCTCACAGGAAATAGAATTCGTATCATTCATAAAATTTTGCAAATCTCCTAGCTCAAGTCCTGAATATATAGCTAAGGTTTCATAGCTAATTTCAAACTCACCTATTAGCACATCTATTACTCCTTTAACTCGGTCATCTTCATTTATCATTACTATTCCTTCAGATAGCATGAAAATAATGTTGCTTAAATGAGAAGGGTTCGGAATATTGGAGTTTTTAAAACTCTCTTCCTTATTCTCACCAGAATTTATGATATTAGTAAAGAAATCATGTAATTTATTTTTCCCATCCATATAATCTTTCACCCAAACATAATCTACTCCTATCATCTTACTCAAAGATTTAAATTCAATTTTATAGTTTTCAAGCAAATTTTCTATATCTTTTCTTATAACGTCTTCACTTTGATTTAAATTTGTTGAAACAATAGTCTTAATTGAATTAATCTCCATTATAGTCTCCTTTTATAATATTTATAGTTTATTCTCTTCCGTACTTATTTACAAAAATCTAGCATATGTAAAAGTTTAATTTATGTTATTTACTCAATCTTTCGTATTGATAACCTCATAAGTATGCAAGGAATTATCGCGTAGGGTAATTGCACCAGTAATCCACCTTCCTTAATATAAGTAGGAAATATTGGTGAAAAGGCTGATGTATATAAAAAATATAAAGCTTCAAAATCATGATATCCAAAAGCCAAACCAGCACAAAGAATTAAACCTACTACGGATATAAGGCTTACAAAGAACATTATGAATTTTTATTAATATAAATCTTTAATGCTTTAATTAATAAAATAAGTGCATATATACTTAAACCACTTAAAACTATTGGAATAATAACAAAAAATGAAGCTAGAAATTGACCAAAAAACGGCATTGTATTCATTAAGATACCTCCTATTCATTATAGCTATTTAAATAAATAATTTATAAATACTTCACTTGTCAATTTTTAATTAATTATTACAACCTAATTACAATGTCATTACCTATTTGTTTATTTCTTTCATCATAATGTGTCGTTGGTCGCTTATATGGCATTCGTTCCATTTTTACCCCTCCAAAAAATATACGTTATACGTACAATAGCTATCATATACTAATTATAACATATATTGTAAAACTCACATCGCTGAACTTTCGCTTTAATAAATTAAGTTTTTCAGCATTCTAAACATAAAATAAGCTGTCTTAAAATAGAAAAATAAATTCTATTTTAAGACAGCTCTTGATTTAAATATATTTCAAAATTTATATTTTTATAATGCTTTTGCGCTTTTAACACAAAAATAGTACCTACAATAATTATAATAAATATTATCTTAGTTCTATGATGCATTTTTTATGATTTATAACTACATTTAAGATAAAATTTTTACTACCTAGTTTTTAAACAAATCTGGCAATATGTCGTAAACATACTGATCCACCCAATTCCAAGCATGTGTCCCATCTGGGCTTATTATAAAATAGAAATTTCCTTTAGTTGTATCCGCTGAAAAAATGAAACTATCCTTTAATTTCATCATAGCATCAACTTGAGGTTTCAAATTAGGATAAGCGATATCCTTAGCACCTGTAGCGCAGAACACATAATAATCAGTTGGTTTATAACCAGAGTTTTTCACTACTGTTGCAAGATATTGTGCTGTTTCAACAGGTTTTGTTCCTCCATTTCCTTGTCCTAATGACCAGCAGTCACCGCTTAATGGCATATAATATTTAAAATAGTCAAGGCAATTTATAAATGTATACCAAGTAGTTACTGAGCCCATTGAGAATCCGCCAAATGCCCTGTGACTTCTGGAAGCCTTCAAGTCCTTTAAACTTCCTGATGCAGCATAGGTATGATATTTAGTTTCTATCATAGGTACAACATACTTAATCAATTCCTTAGTAAAAATGGCAGTATCTTTTACTGCATCTTTACTATTAGTATAAAATGAAGGTGTAACAACAATAAGTGGTTCAATATTGCCATTTGCAATCATGTTATCTAGAATTTTCTTTAGATCCTTGCTCTCGCTTGGACCACCAAATATAGTGGTTTCATTCTCTCCGCCACCATGCATTAGATATAAAATATTATACTTCTTAGTATTATCAGAAGGATTATATCCATTAGGAAGATAAACATTCATCTTCTTAACAGTTTTACTATTATCCTCATTAGTCACTGTATATTCCATTTGTTCAATTGTACCAGGTTTTGTACTG
>JAQSXU010000348.1 GCA_029256485.1 Clostridiaceae bacterium | reverse complement strand
GATTTTATAAAAGATGAAGAAACAAAAAATACAGTACGAAAAATTGCTGATAAAGCAATGTATGTTAATAAGAATTATACCTCTGCAATAACGGAATTTATAAATCCATTTGTTGCAGAGCTATGTCTGCCTATAATAAAGAATTTTAGTATAAAGTTTGAACTTTTCCCCTCATTTGAACAAGGTGAGAGGAAAGTTTTCATTTTATACCCTGATTATCTTGACGACATTAAGACGGGTGAATTTATAGTTGGATTAAGGATTAACAATTGTTCAAAATTTAAAGTTTTAAGTCACAAGGATTACCTGGGAGCACTTATGTCTCTGGGAATAGACAGGAATAAAACAGGAGATATATATGTGTATGACAATTATGCAGATATTGTAATACACAGCGATATCACTGATTATATAGTGTACAATTTAGAAAAAATTGGCCATAATAAAGTAAATGTAGAAATAATAGATGTAAATAATGTAAATTATAAGGAACAGGAACATGAGATTTTAAACATAACCAGTTCTTCAATGAGATTAGACAACATTGTGAAACACATTACCAATAAGTCAAGAGAAATTGCTTCAGACATGGTAAGGTCTGGCAATGTAAAAATCAATTGGCAGGTTGAAGAAAAGGTATCTGAAGAAATAAAGGAACAAGACTTGATTTCAATAAGTAGGTATGGGCGATTTAAAATTTCCAAGCTCTCCGGGCTAACAAAAAGTGGCAAATATAAAGTTGAAATCAAGCACTATGTATAATAAGGGGTATTTATGAACGTATTTATAGGAATAATATTTGTTGCTTCCATTGTAATTGACCAAATTACAAAGTTTTGGGCAGTGAACGTATTAAAAAATGGCGGCTCAATCAAAATTATAGGAGATTTTCTTAGATTTACATATGCGGAAAATAAAGGAGCAGCCTTCAGTATTCTTCAAAACCAAAGAGGTTTTTTCATAATAATTACAATAATTATGCTTATAGTTCTAGCATATATATACTTTAAAACCAAAAATATTTCCATAATGTCTAAGCTTTCATTAGCAATGATTGCAGGTGGAGCAATAGGAAATTTTATTGACAGAGTGCGTCTGGGTTATGTTGTAGATCTTATAGATGTTAGATTTGGAAACTTTTATAATTTTCCTATTTTTAACGTTGCTGATAGCTTTGTTGTTTGTGGTACAATATTGATGATAATCCTGATTCTTTTTAACAGATTTGAAAAGAGTGAAATCAATGGATAACGATAATTTAAATATAGCAGAAATTGAAGATGAAAATGAAGATAATGAAATATTAATTGAATGTGACACAAATAATGAAAGAATTGATGTCTATGTTTCAAGTAAGCTTGAGGATATGTCTCGAAGTTCTGTCCAAAAGCTTATATCTGACGGAAACATAACTGTCAATAATAAAATTGTTAAATCTAATTACAAGGTTAAACTTAACGATTCTATATTGGTGTTATTGCCTGAACCGGAAATTCTGGATATAGATGCAGAAGATATCCCTATTGACATAGTATATGAAGATGATGATTTAGCCGTTGTAAATAAAGCTCAGGGGATGGTGGTTCATCCAGCACCCGGTCATTATTCTGGAACATTGGTTAACGGTTTAATGTACCATTTAAAAAATCTATCATCTATAAATGGAGTTATGCGTCCTGGAATTGTCCATAGACTTGATATGAATACATCAGGATTGATGCTTGTTGCGAAAAATGACAAGTCGCATAATTTTTTAGCAAAATGTTTGAAAGAACATTCCATTAACCGAATATATTATGCATTGGTTGAAGGTAATATTAAGGAAGATTCTGGAACAATTGACGCACCATTAGGAAGAAGCGAAAAAGACAGAAAAAAAAGAGCAGTAACATACAAAAATAGCAAGGAAGCAATTACGAATTTTTGGGTGTTAGAGCGATATGGTAAATATACATTAGTAAAATTAAAATTAGAAACAGGCAGAACTCATCAAATACGAGTTCACTTGAATCACATAAGTCATCCTGTTGTTGGTGATGAAGTTTACGGCAACAAAACAAATAAATTTGGTTTAAACGGGCAACTACTTCATTCAAAGTCTTTGGGATTTGTTCATCCTACTACAGGGGAATATATGGAATTTGAGAGTGAGCTGCCTGATTACTTTCAAAGAGTAATAAAAAAAATTGGAGGTCAATAGGTATGATTACAAAAGCTATAATTATGGATGAAAAAGCTATCGAAAGAGCTTTGTTCAGAATTTCTCATGAAATTATAGAAAAAAACAAAGGCGTTGATAATGTTGTGCTTGTTGGCATAAAAACCAGAGGCTGGCCATTGGCTCTCAGACTTGTTAAGAAAATTGAGGAAATAGAAGGCTCACAAGTACCTGTATTTCCATTAGATATAACTTATTATAGAGATGATTATGAAAAAGATGATAGAGCACCTTTATCAGTAAAAAGTTTTGATTTTGATATAAAAAATAAAACAGTTGTTTTGGTTGATGATGTTTTATATACAGGTAGAACTGTGAGAGCAGCATTAGATGCTGTAGTAGATCAAGGTAGGCCGAAAAATGTAGAGTTAGCGGTTTTAATAGACAGGGGACACAGAGAGCTTCCTATAAGGGCTGATTTTATCGGTAAAAATGTTCCCTTGAGGAAACAGATGGTTCGAACCAGGTTGTTATAATGGAATAACAATAAATAAAAATTTAAAAGTACATTTTAATTGATTGTAAGTCAATAAAATGTACTTTTTTAATATTAAATCTTTGAATTAATTAATAAAAATTTTTTTGTTTCGTATAGCTGTAATAGCAAAAGAGAAAATACCACTGAATATTAAGCTAAAATAATAATTTATTCCTCGCCATAGTAGCAAGGCTGTTGAAATAATATTTGTTGGAAATAAATGCCCAAACAGAAGTAGAAAGCCTATTTCGCTTGCACCTGCTGTGCCAGGAGTAGGTATAAAGGATACTGCCATATATAAGAATGATTGTAAACATATGATATCAATTATATTAGACTCACTTAAATTAAAAGATTTATAAACAAAGAATGTAGTGCTGAAATAAACAGTAAGCTGTAAAAAAGATACTGCATACATTTTTATTGTGAACCAGTAATCTTCCCTCAGTTTTCCAATGCTTTCTTTGTATTCTGAAATAAAGTTTTCTGTTTTGTCCATTAATTTTTTTGTATCTTTAATGACGTGAATTTTAAATAGTAAATTATAAAATGCTTCGGATAATTTTACCAGAATCTGTTGATTAAATGCTATTAATAAGATTGTACTGAGCATAATCGTATTTAATATTAACCCAGCAATTACAAAGGCAGAAGCACTGTTAGAATAGTTTAGCAATAGTTTTATTTTATATATAGCAAGAAAAACTGAATAAATTGTGACACCAATCTGAAAAAGTAAAAACTTACTTATAAGTATTGCTGTTCCATTGCTTAAAGAGATATTATCATCCTTGAGAATGTATAGTTGAACCGGTTGACCACCAGTCGCCATAGGTGTAATATTACTATAATATTGCCCTATCATCGTAACTTTCATTGCAAGCCAAAAGGTTTTAAAGGTTCTTTTGCGATCAGTAAATTTTATTATTAAAGCGAAAATCAAGGCTGCTTCAATAAACCAAAATATAAAAATAAATAATAATGCTATTATAATGTAATTTATATTTATATCTTTAATGACTTTTAACAAATTTATTAAATCATCATTTTTAAACAATATAAATAGCATAATGATAGCTGATAAAACAATGAAAATAAAACTAAAGGTTTTTTTGTATTTTTTTAATATCATATTTATATTACCTCATTAATGACAGAGTTAATAAGCCTGTTATAATTTATAGTTGTTTTTACTCTTCTTATGTTTTTACAATAATAATTGATCATACTTGGATTATTATAATAATAATCCAACACATATGGTAAATTGTTAAGGTCATCAAGAATAACACCTATTCTATTTTTTTTAACAAACTCAATATTCCCTTTTTCTTGGCCAATGTTTGAATTTAAAATTATTAATGGTAATTCTTTATTTATTGCTTCGAAAATTGTTACTCCACCCGGTTTTGTCACAATAAATACTGACTCATCCATAATTTGATTAAGGTTATTTACATATCCATAGATTTCTATATTAGTAAAGTTGTTGCCTGCAAGCTTTTTAAACAGTTTTTTGTTTCTGCCTGTTACTATTTTTATATTAAAGTTACTGTAATTATCAAGTTTATTAAGCAAATCTTCAGATATATTATCAATTCCGCTTAATACAATCAAAATCGATTTTTTATCTTTGACTGAAAAATTTTCATCTTTATTTATGAATTCCTTTTTAACCGGAATGCCGGTTACAATAATACTGTTTATATCTATTCCCTTATTTTTTAGTCTGTTTTTTATCTCATTTGTAGGAACTAGGTATAGGTTTGTGTTTTTATAAATCCACTCCCAGCTGTCTACCACGTCAGTAATCACTGTAATTAATTTTAGGTTGCTATTATATTCTTCCTTTATTTTTGAAACAATACATGAACATAGAGGAAATGTACTTATTATAACCTTTGGTTGCTCAAATTCTATATATTCATAAATTTTTTTATAATACATGTTGCTAAAAATATTATCAATAATATTATTTTTACTTATTACTTTTAAATCGTACAATCTATTGTATACATTAGGATAATTTTCTGTCAGTTCAGAGTACATTTTAGAGCTTAAATTTTTTACATTTGGATCTACAATCTCCAATATATCTGCAATAACAACTTTTGTTTGTTTTTGTTCATTTTCGATTTGTTCTTTTAGTGCATTAGAAACACTATTGTGCCCATTTCCAAAGGATGCAGTCAATATCAAAATATCAGTCATTTTAAACTCCTTAATCTTTTGAAAAAATATTAATAATCTAAACTTAAGTTATTCTAACAGTTAAATTTTTACATTAACATAGTAAATATACTATAGTTTTATTAAAAAGAAAACTGTGTTTTATTAATTTTTGATTAAAAAATCATGCAATTTGCAAATTTATATTAGTTTTTACATTAAAGCAATTACTTTTTACATTTAGTCAAAAATTATTACTTTTATGTTATAATAAAAAATAAACAATGTAAAATTTATGACGGAGAAATTACTCAATATTTTGTTTTTATTGGTTTTAAGTATAATAAAAAATATTTTATCATGGGGGTAATATGGCAGAGGTATTAAGATTAGAGCATCTAAGTAAAAAATTTGGGAACAAAGAAGTGCTAAAGGATATAAACTTTAGCGTTAATAGCGGTGAAATTATAGGATACATAGGTTCTAATGGTGCAGGAAAAAGCACTACCATAAAAATAATTCTTGGGCTCATTGATGATTATGATGGAGATGTTTATGTATTTGGAGAAAAAGTTAAGGGGAAACATGAATATAAAAGAAAAATCGGATATGTTCCTGAAATATCTGATATGTATGATAATTTG
>JAQSXU010000347.1 GCA_029256485.1 Clostridiaceae bacterium | reverse complement strand
GTAGTTTTAATTGATGTAGCCCCAATATTAAATGGAGTTTTTAACGTATAAGTATAAGCACTTAATCCACTACCACCATCTAAAAATTTATTAGTAGTATTAAATTGTTTGTCAGCATCCGAAAATCTACTATCATTGTCATTTTTAATTTTTTTTCTTAAGGTTGTTGCTACATCGTCTTGTAAATCTGATCTTTTCTTACCATCTACTATCTTATAATTATCCTTTATATCTGCAACTGTATCGCCATCATCCATAACAAGATATTGATTTAATAATAAATCATCTACTGCAAGTCCGGCATCAATACCATCAATAGAATTGTATTTTCCATCAGGAGTCATAAAATATTCAGCTTCATCTTTGCCATTTATTTCTCCATTAATATAGATTCCTGCACCTTTAGCTTTTGCAGAATAGATAGTTCCATCTTGTGAATCTACCTTTTTAACATCAGCAGCCATCGCTGGAACAATTGAGATAATTGATGCTGCACAAACTAATAAACTTGTCATTTTTGAAATTCTTTTTAACATATTTTTAATTTCCCCCTAGTGAATTTTTTTATTTTATATTAACCTTTCTCTATTTAATATAAATTATTGCAAACGTTTTCTGAATAAAAGCTATATATTTTTAATTTAAGAGAAATAAGTTAAACATTATTTTTTTGTCAAATATACTAATATGCATTCATATAATTTACAACTACACATTAACATATTAAAAAGGAATAGTTTAGGAATATTTCCTTAAATTAAAGATATCTTAAAACCCTCATTAAGTAAAGTTAACTTTTGGTTAACCAATATTACGCTCATTTTCCTAAAATAAAAAAATACACTAGAACTCCACAATATAGGGCTTTAGCATACAAAAAACTCTTCTCTAATTGCTTATTTCATAAAAAAGCACCTGAAAAAACAGATGCTTCAACTCCTAATTCACCTCTGGAATTAACACCAGATTACAAATTTTATTTTGAAATATTTAACATCAGATCACAAAACTTATCATTTTCAGTACACTGCGGAAAATGTGCTGAATTTTCAAACCAGATAAATTCTTTATGTGGAGCTTCCAACTTTTCATAATATTTTTCAACTAAAACTGATGGAGTAATATAATCATATCTTCCGGCAAAAAAATAAATTGGTATATCAACTTTCTTTACATCATCAAACAAATTAAACTCTTTATTGGTTCCCCATAATTTCTTAGCTGAAAGTATATTTCCACAAGCATATTTTATTGCATCCAATCCATTTGATTCTGGTGAAAACAAGCAGCCTTGAACCACTTCTTTTGTAATATTCACATCATCTTTAAATAGCGAGTATTTCTCTATAACCTTTTCTTTTTCTAATGTTGCCTGTATTACATCTTTATTGGTAGTATTCTTAATGGTTTCCAAATCATTTGTTGCCTCATTATCTTTATTCTGTTTTGCTAAATCTATAGCATATTCATAGGATATGTTCTCACCTTCTTTTTGATTAACTACTTGTCCAATTCCAACATATGCAGAAATTCTTGATGAGTCATCCTTTATTATATTCATACCTAATTCAGTTCCCCATGAATGACCAACCAAAATTATCTTATCTTTACCATAATTTTTACATAAATATTCTATTATTTCTTTAACATCCTGCACTATTTGATTTTTTGTAAAATTCTCCTTATTCATAAAGAAAGAATATGATTTGCCAGAACCTCTCTGATCCCAATTTACAACCAAAAAATTCTCCTCTAGCTTTGATAAATACTTTCTTGAATAGCATATCTGTGCTAACCCTGGTCCACCATGCAAAAACAATAGAATTGGATTATCTTTATTCTTTCCTCTTATCAACAAGGATTGATTTTGACCACCAACTTCTATGTTCACTAATTCACTTATGCTTTTATCCCCACTTATTCTTGGTGTGTATGTTGGTCTAATTAAAAATGCAATAAATATTATTAGTACTATTACACTCACTTTTTTTATAATTTTCTTTTTCATTTTTTCTCCACATCACTTTAAATATTAATCTAATAATTTTCTTACTAAATTTACTCAATCAACCTTCAAATAATTTATAAACATATTCTATTATTTGAAGGTTGATTGCATTATCATTTGTTAAAATTCATTTTTTTCTTATTTTACTGAGTGATATAAGTTTTTTTCAATACTATCGACTAATTCCGTATAATTTATATGGATCCCTTATTAATTCATCTATATATATTGATAATGCTTGCAATATCAAAAAACATGCAATTACAATCACCAATTACTCCTTATTGAGAGTACTATTATTTCATGATTTTACTAATTTATACCTTACTACAAATCAAGATACCAAATAAATTGTACTTCAAATCTACTATCAGTATTCTTAATATAAGCATACTCATCAATCGTTCTTAAAATTGCTCCTTGTTTGTGATAAAACTTACAGGCAGGTACATTATTATTTTGACATTCAATTTTCATTTGTTTAAAACCACTGCTTTTAGACCACTCCACAGCCAAATCAAATAATTTCTGCCCTACACCTTTATGTTTATATGTATCAGATACACGTATATCCCATAATACAGTCATATCATCTCTTCCATCAAGCATATTTATATCATCAGTTCTTGAAACAATTGTTACTGCTCCAATAGGTTTTTCATCATCAAATGCCATAAAAAATGCCCAATTTGTTATATCGAATTTTTCACTAAATTTTGTTGCCCTCGCATGTTTTGAAAAATCTCGCACATAATTTTTAACTGGTACTTCCTTTAATAAAATACCACCAAGTCCATTATCGATTCTATCTAACTCATAATGACTTTTAACATAAACTCGCATAGGAATTG
>JAQSXU010000346.1 GCA_029256485.1 Clostridiaceae bacterium | reverse complement strand
GTTAGTTTCTAAAAGTGATGAAATTTGGTTTGCAACAAATGTTGATGTAATGAGATATATAAAGGCATTAAAGCAACTTGAATTTTCAGCTAAAGGAGATATAGTTTATAATCCGACTGCAATAACAGTATGGATTAGCGTAGATGATAAAGCTGTAAAAATTGAAGCTGGAGAAACAAGAAGTCTGTAATAGATATGAATCACTGCAACTAAATTAATATTGAAATATTAGTATAGTGATGTTAAGTACTTAAATTGTGAGTAATTAACATCACTTTTATATTATTTCAATAATTTTAAAATTATTGTCATGAGTTATATTTATGACGAAATTCATTAGGAGTAACTCCAAAGTAATCTTTAAATTTCTTATAGAAGAAGTTTAGATTTTGGTATCCAACTTCAGTAGCAATTTCATAAATTGGCATATTGCTGTTAGAAAGTAAGATCGAGCATCTTGTTAGCTTTTGTGCTTGAATAAGCTCTTTAAAGGACTTATTTGTACTTTTTTTAATTAATGAGCTTAAATAATTTGGATGGAAATTAAAGTGATTAGCAGTTGAAGCTAAAGTGCAGGTCATATAATTTTCTTCAAGATAATTAAGGATATCAATAACTGTCGCAGTTCCTTTAGAATTTGAAAGAGATTTATTTGTATCATATTGAAAAGTTTTTAGTAGTTCTGTAAATATTAATATCATATAGCAATCTATAATTTCATTAAAAAACAAAGATTTATCATAATATTCGCATAGAAGTTCTTTTATAAGATTAGGCATTTTTTCATTATTATCTGAATTGAAAATAATATAATTATCATGATTAGTTTTATCTGAAATTGCATTGACTAAAAATTGGGATATGATACCTTTAGTTGATAATCTGCTTAGAAAAGATGTTGTAAAATACTCCTTACGCATTAACATATTAATAATTATATCCTTTTCAGTTGTTGGTAAAATAGAATGGGGTATTCCAGTGTCAATTATAGAAACTTGCCCTTCTTTTAAAGTTATAGTTTTATCTTTAATTATTTCTGTAACTTTTCCAGAATATACATAGCTTAGTTCTATATAATCATGTATATGCATTGGTACTTCAGCAAAACGCGTATGCCTCGAAAGAGTAATATTTTCTCCAGATAGTAAATTTGCTAAGTTAAACAAATATATTTTTTTACCTTCATAATCAATTTGGCTAAGTTGATTATAAAAACTTGATATATTGCCGTGATTTTTATGATAAATTTCGCGATCTGTAAGAGGCTTAAGCATTTCATCTAGTTCTCTATGATTCATATTAAAAACCTTCTTCCCAAGTTTGATTAGAATTCCTACTATATTAAAATATTATAAATTTGTAAAGTTCTGAGTTGATCAACTAAACTAAAAATATTGATTATATTGATAATTTATAACAAAATTTAAGATTATATTATAATATTAAGTTTGGTCAGTCAACTTCTTTTGTTTTGATATTTTTGCATAACGATTAGGATGATATCATTTACATATAGCAATAATAAATATTAAATTTATAAACTTAAGGAGGAAAATTTATGGATTATAAAGATTTAGCAAAGCAAGTAGTAATTCTAATTGGTGGAAAAGATAACATAGAAGATCTAACACATTGTGTAACGAGATTACGTTTTGTTTTAAAGGATGAAAAGATTGCAAAAACAGATGAAATTAAAAACACTAAAGGCGTTTTATCTGTAATTCAGCAAGGTGGACAATATCAGGTTGTTATTGGAACAGAGGTTAAAAAAGCCTATGCTGCTGTTTGTGAAGAGATTGGTATGACAGATGGTTCTACAGAAATAAAAAAAGAAGACAGTGAAAAGAAAGATAATTTATTTAATGCATTTTTTAAAACAATTATAGCTGTTATAGGACCAATTCTTGGAGTATTAGGTGCAAGTGGTATATTAAAGGGTGCATTATCATTATGTACGACTTTTAATCTATTAGCTCCTACTGATGGAACGTATCAAATTCTCTATGCATTTGCAGATGGCTTTTTTTACTTTTTACCAATTATGTTGGGATTCTCTGCATCTTTGAAATTTAAAAGTAATCCTTATTTAGGAGCTGCTATCGGCGCAGCACTTGTATACCCTAACATAGTAACTGCATACACTCAGCATAATGGGTTAACTTTTTTAGGAATCCCCGTAATATTAATGAGCTACACAAGTTCCGTATTTCCAATTATTATAGCAGCTTATATAGCATCAAAAATAGAAAGATTCTTTACAGAAAAATTGCCAACAGCATTTAAATCAATGTTTTCGCCTTGTCTTACTGCAATAATAGTAGTACCACTTACATTTATAGTAATTGGACCAATTGCTACATATATGAGTAATGGATTAGCAGCATTAACTAGTGGTCTTTATAACTTAAGTCCATTATTTACTGGTATTTTCTTAGGAGCATTTTGGCAACTAATTGTAATTTTCGGATTACATTATGCATTTATTCCAATCTTAATAAATAACATAGCAACTATGCATCAAGACCCAATAAATGCTATACTTTCAGTAACTGTTTATGCTTTAGCTGGTGTGGCATTAGGTTTTGGATTAAAGGTTAAAGATAAAGAAAAGAAGGCCTTTGGATTTTCAAATTGTTTAACAGGATTGTTAGGAGTAACAGAGCCAATTATCTATGGTATCGCACTGCCATATAAAAGAACATTTGTATGTGCATTTATAGGTGGTGGTATTGGAGGGGCTATTACAGCAGCTGCAGGGTTAATGATGTATGGATTTGGTGGTGGAGGAGTTCTAGGAGCTCCAATGTTCTTAAACCCAACAGGAAATAATGGGCATTTTATTATTTACTTAGCAGCTTCAG
>JAQSXU010000345.1 GCA_029256485.1 Clostridiaceae bacterium | reverse complement strand
AAAAGATGAAGGAACATTTGAATATACACCAAAAGCAACACTTGTTGATGGGACTGATGTTACTATCTCAGAGATTGGAAGTGTAAAGGTAGTAGTTAAGAAGAAAAATTAATATAAAAAAATTTTTATGTTAAGTTTTAGTGAAATTATCATAATGAATAAAAAGTATAGAAGTATAGTGCAAAAAATTATGTATTATACTTCTTTATTTTTTTGTATTTATTTAAAAATAAAATTTAATTTAAATAATATATTTTTTTAGTAGTTATAAATGTATAAAAATGTAGAATTTAATTGATAAATGGATGCTTAGTGTAAAATGTGTTAAATATATACAGAAAGTATTCTTTTATGTTATAATTGCTAGCTGAAGGGAGAGGATTGATTATGGCAAATCAAGGACAAATTAGAATTACACCAGAAAGAATGTTCGAAAGAGCTAAGGAATATCTTGGAGAGGCAGAAGCTATTGGACAAGTTATCAGTAAAATGGATACGTTGATAAATGAATTACAAAGTGAATGGGAAGGTCAAGCAAGTGCAAAATTTGCAGATCAATATAATGAATTAAAACCAAGTTTTCAAAAAATGCAAGAACTTACAGAAACAATAGCTAAACAATTACAACAAACTGGAAATGCTATGCAACAAATGGATCAAGACATTGCAAATCAATTTGGAGTAAGATAAAAAAAGAGATGTACATCATCTCTTTTTTAGGAGTTAACAATGAAAAAAATTATAATATTATTTGTAATGGCGTTTATGTATATATTTAATATTACTGAGATATATGCAGAAGATGGACTTAAAATAGATTCTAAATCATTGCAAGGGAGTGGCAATGAGGCATATATATCAGTTACAGATATATATGGGATTCCTTTGTTCACAGAAAAGGTTATAAAGAATAAAAAAGAAAATGATCAAAAGAAAAAAGCAGAGTTGAATGAAATAAACAACAATGTATTTCTAAAGGTAACATCGACAAATAATGATACAAGTGAAGAAGTTAGAAAATTAGCTGAAAGTTATAATTTGTTTGTTAAACCTACAGAACATGCAAAGATTAAATATATGCGGGAAAATAGTAGTGATGAAGTATTAAAAGTATCAATTAGCATAATAATGTTATGTATACTAACAGCCATATTAACAAGAAAATATCATAAACATAAAAGTCAAAAGGAAGATTATAGTAATGAATATAAAGATTACGATAGACCTGAAAGCATATAGAAAAGGAGTATTTGATATCTCTGTAAATAGTGAACAAATAATTATTGAATGTTTGAAGATAATAAGTGAAAGTCAAAATTTAAGCTTAAACTTACTAGAAATAAATTATTGTAAATCAAAAAGAGAGAAAAAGGCAGTATCTGTATATAGTAGTTTTAAAGAAAGCAATATCTATACAGGAGATATATTAGAATTTATATAAAGGATAATTATAGATGAATGATAATAAATTGGAAGTAGTATTAAAAATATCAGATTTAAAAGCAAAGAACAGTATTGAAATCAATAGAATAGCATACGAGAATAGATATCTAGTTCCTTGTGAATTAGATATTCAAGAAGAAGAAGTTAAATTTATATATGATTTAAATGGATTGAAACTTTTTAGTGAGATAAAGAATGCAAAGCTTGTTGATAAATTGAGGGTAGCTATAAATATAAGTGATTTATTTGAAGTACTAGATGAATACTCATTTGATTTAAATCCGAATAATTTATATTGTGATTATAATTTTAATATGAAGATTTTAGGACGAGATATAAAGTTAGAAGAAGAAATTATAAATTATGAAGAAATGGTGCTTAAATATAAAAGCATAATTGGGTATATATTCAATGATGAGTACTCATATGATGATTTTTATAATGGGGGACTAGATTTAATAAAAGCTAATAAGCATATAAAAAAATATGCATTGCTTAATAGTGTTAAAGAAATAAGGGATGAGCTTTTATTAGAGTTACAAGAACAAGAACGAAATCAAAGAGAAAACTATATAGAAATAAAATTGAGAAGCTTAAAAATAAGAAAATATAGTATTGTTGGGATGAGCATAATAATTTTAGGATTATCAGTATACATGATTTATAATTCTATTTTCTTGAATCCATATTATTTAAATATAATAAAAGCCAATAATTATTATATGACAAAAGATTATGAAGGTGTAATTAAAAGCCTTGAATCAACAAGAGGATTAAAACTTGATAAAGAATCTAAGTATAAGCTTGCATATTCTTATATAATATCTGAAAACCTTTCGGATGCACAAAAGAAAAATATAATAGCAAATCTAGATGCAAAAAGTGATGAAAATATTTTGGATTATTGGATTGCATTAGGAAAATCTAAATATGATGAAGCAATAGACTTATCTAAAAAGCTGCAAGATGATGAATTGACGTTATATGCTCTTTTAAATAAAGATAAATACATCCAGGATAATAATAAGATGACAGGTGAAGAAAAGCAGAAAGAAAAAGAAGCTATCAAATCTGAAATTGATAAATTAACAAAAGAGCTTAATGGAAATAATACGTTTCAAAAAAATTCAGTGAATGATAAAAAAGCTGAAAATACAAGCGGAAATTCAACAAAGGAAGAAGTAGTTAAGGATAAAAATTCAAGTGAATCAAGTGGATTGAGTTTGGTTCCGAGCTCTAATTAGGAGGAAAAATGTATTACCGAAATAGTGTATTATTTTTTGTAAAAGATGTTGTAAGGGAAATTCCTTGTGATAAAAAAGTATATATAAAAGAGGACTTTACAATCGGAACTAATAGTATATAAAAGAGGACTTTACAATCGGAACTAATAGTAACTACATAGGAACAATCCTTTGTGATACTGAAAATGATAAAGTTATTTTAGATATTAATAATAGAAAAATGGAATTGGAACCTTTTGAAAAACAAAAAATTAATGGCATAGAAGATGTTTCTATCATGTATTTCATAAATGATAGAATTAAGGTTTCGACAAAAGGAAAAGACTTTATTAAGATAGGTGATTCAAAAGAAAATCAAATATCTTTGATTGAAGCTAAAGATATTAGATTACGATTAGAAGGTAATAAATTATGCAGAGTTAATGGCAATAATACTGAAATATATATAAATGGACGTATTAGAAAAGATAATTTAATTTCATTAAATGAAGCTGATTTAATATTAATAGACAAAATAAAAATTACATATTACAAAAATACCTTGCTAATCGAAGGAAATGAAAGATACTATGAAGCAGAACTTAAAAGAATACAATTAAGTGAAATTAAATTTGATGGATTTCCAGAATATAAAAGATCACCTAGAATAATTAAAATTCCACCTACAGAAGAAGTTGAATTAAAGAAGCCACCAAGCAAGGTTGAAAAGAAAAAAGGCCAGCTTGCAAGAATGATAGTTCCGCCATTAGTAATGATGATTGTAACAATAGCGATAAGTATTTTAACGCCAAGAGGAATCTATGTTATCATGAGTATCGCGGGTACATCTATGACCACTGTATTTTCATTAACCACTTATTTAAGTGATAAAAAGGAAATGAAAATGAAAAACAAACGTAGAGTAGAAGTATATAATGAATATTTGCTTAACATTAGAAAAAAGTTAGATATATTAAGAAAAGAACAAATAGAATCATTGAGGTATCATAATCCATCATTAAAAGAAATAGATAAAATGACAGAATTCTATAGTAGCAGAATATATGAGAAAACATATATTGACGATGATTTTTTAAGTGTATCAATAGGAAAAGCTAGTATAGAAACAAGTTATAAAATGAAATTTTCTAATGATATTATTGAGTTGGAAAAAGATCCGCTAGTTGAAAGTGCTGAAGAAGTATATAAAGAATTTAATAAAATTGATAATATGCCACTATCAATAGATTTGAAAAAAGCACATTTAGGTATAGTTGGTCAAAAAAAATATATTCACGAACAATTAAATCTTTTATTTGCACAATTAACATTATTTCAAAG
>JAQSXU010000014.1 GCA_029256485.1 Clostridiaceae bacterium | reverse complement strand
TTTCCAGTAGATTTCCAGAATTTTTTCATCAGAATTCCCCCTCTCTTATGTTAATATACTATTATTGTATAATATTTTTCATTATAAATCCATATTTTTCTTACATTAGTTAAATTTATTAAACAATTATATTAATTTTATTAAATATCCATGGGTCTAAAAATAGGTTTAATTCTAAAAATCATTCTAATTCCATTATCTTTTTGCTTATAATTATGAACATAATATAAAAGTATTCATATAATAAACCGATATAATGTTTAATGAGAGGGTAATTATGAACCAAAATATTGAAATAACGGATTTTGTTCCTTGCCAATATCCTGAAATGTGTCCAATGATGATGTTTAGAATTGATGATGAGGACATTGAAAGAAAAATACCAACACCGCCAGCACCTCCTCCCCCTCCTTCAAAGCCACCTGTTTTTATACCGCCGCCTCCACAGCAGGTTAAGATACAGCCAAGTATTGAACCAGCAAATATGCAGTTAAATATTCAGCCTAATGTTGAACCGCAAAACGTGGGATTAAATATACAGCCTAAAATGGAACCGTCAAAAATGGAGCTGGATATCGAACCAAATATACTGCCTAAGATAGAACCAAGCAATATAGAACTGAATATACAGCCTAAAATGGGTTCTGTAATAATGGAGCCAGTAAAGCTGCAATTAAAAATAGAGCCCATAATGGAGCCGACAAAAATGCAGTTATATATACAGCCGATTATGCCCAACATTCAACAACCAATACAACAGCCTATGATGATGCATAAGCCTGTATTACCTTGTCCTATGATGGTGCCATGCCCAATGCCTTATCATTGTCCACATGAAAGAAAATATATATGTCCAATGAAGATGAAAAAGCATTCACATATGATGGAAGAAGGCTGTTAACCATATTAAAAATCACCATGATCTCTACATGGTGATTTTGTTTATTGTTTTAATTTTTTATTTATTTATTATGAATTTTTCAATTACATAAGATACTCCGTCATCTTCATTGTTTTTGGTTATAAAATCAGCTATGCTTTTAATTTCATCCTTTGCATTTCCCATTGCCACACCAAGTCCGGCATATTGTATCATTTCAATATCATTAACAGCATCACCAATAGTTATTATTTCCTCTTTTCTAATGCCTAGATATTGTGCAAGCTTTTCCACCCCTGCTGCTTTATTGCAATTCTTATTCATAAATTCAATCATAAAGTCAATGCTTCTAAAAATACTGTACTCTTGAAATAACTCTTTTGGAATTTGGGACATAATCTCATCTATAACTTCCTTTTCCTGTTCTAAAACTACCTTTAGTATCTCATCTTCATCATTTACACCATTTGGCAAATCCACAGTTCTTACTTTTAGATTTAATCTTTTTTCGTCATCATCGGAAAACTTGCTTTTTTCTTTCACTAAATCTTCTTTTTCAGTAAAAGCATGAAAATATGCGTTTAAATTTTTAACTTTACTGTAAATATACTTTAAATCTTTCCCTGTCAGTACCGCATTGCTGCTTACCACTGAGTAATCGCTGGTTCTGCATATTACTGCTCCATTAAGACCTATTACATAATCATCCTTCCCTGTAAGCTGGAGTTCATCTAAATAGTTTTTAATACCCTGAATGGGCCTTCCTGAAGTTAATACTATTTTTATTCCTAACTCTAAAGCTTTTTTAATGGTTATTTTGGTTTTATTTGAAATAGTTTTATCATCTCTTAATAAAGTACCATCCATGTCCATGGCAATAAGCTTATACATATTTTAATCTTCCACCTCCATTATAATTTATAATTAATTTTATAGTAAAATAATAATAAAAGTATACCTCATATTATTATTTCATTCAATTTATCGCTTTTAAATAAGCATTAACTTATATAGCTGCCGTTAATGGTTTATGGTATAATAAATTAACATTTACACTTACCGCTAAATGGGGTGATATAATGAGAATTGGAGAATTTACTAAAGTTAATAACTTAACTTTAGATACTGTACGGCATTATATGGATATGAAGTTGTTAGTCCCGGAAAAAAAAGGAGGACAATATGACTTTGATGAGAGATGTTATGATGATTTGCATGATATAATATGCCTTAAGAACATGGGATTTACCTTAAAAGAAATAAAATCAATTTTTATGTTTAAAAGATTTGGACAACTTACTCAATATGAGAAAAATGGATGCTTTAAAGAAATATTTGTTAATAAAGATAAAGAGCTGCATACACATATAGAAGAACTTAATAAAATGAGGCAAAAACTTAGAGCAAAGTTAAGTGAGCTTTCACAAAATGAAAGCAAAGAGAAATCTATTATAGGCATAGATTTTAAGGTATTAAATCTTTTAAAATGTTTAAAATGTGGAAATAGTTTGATGCTTAGCAATGGAAGCATATTAAATAATCAAATTATTAATGGCAAATTGAAATGCATTTGTGGTGAAGAATACATTATTGAAGATGGAATATTAAAACTTAATAGTGCCATAGATAACAATGAAGTGAAATTTGACTTTAACTATATTGTTGATTATATTACAGCTACTAATGAGAATTATCTTGATAAACTTTTCAGTGGAATGGAATGGTTATATAAAAAAATAAATTTTGATGATTTTAAAAATAAGGTAATACTTGAATTAGGTTCCGGAATGGGATTCTTTTTAAGAAATATTTATGATAAGCTGCCTGACGATTCAATATATTTAGCTGTAGATTATGATATAAACAGGCATAAATTTTTAAAGAATATATTAGAAATAGCTAACTGTAAAAAAAACATTGTATTCATTTGTTCAGATTTTCTTCGGATTCCAATAGGGAACAAGTCTGTAGATATACTATTAGATATTTCAGGAACCAGTAATTATAGTTTTCATAATGAAGATTTCTTGTTAAAACTAACTGATAAATACATAAAAGATAATGCACATATAATTGGCTCATATATTCTATTTAAAAATTTTGCTATTAACAGTCTGATAGAGGATAAATTCAGAAAAAATTTTCTTCTAAAAAATATTAAGGAGCAGATTGCTAATCTAAAATATAATATATTTGAGGAAAGTGTATCAGGTTATATAAATAAGGGTGGAAAATATGAAAGTTATTTTAAAGAAAGTGAAAAAGTAAATTCATATTTAATGCTTGGGAAAAGATAGGGTTAACCCTATCTTTTATTCATTTAATGCAATTAAATTCTAAATTCATATATTGATGTGGTGACCACACTACCGTTTAAAATATAGTTAAGATATATTGAAATAGGAGTGTGGTTTTGAATGACGGAATCAACCGTAATATTAAATGATAAATTAAGGAACAAGGAGACATGGAATATAATTCTGATTTCAGTAGCAAGTTGTGTGTCCATGTTTGGAACATCCATATACAATTTTGCCATTGGACTGTATGTATTGAAAATAACCGGTTCTGGATTATCCTTTGCAGTAACATTGGTACTAGGAATTTTGTCTACTGTTATTGTAAATCCATTTGCAGGTGTACTTGCTGATAAACTTCACAAAAAGCTGCTGGCTGTTATTACAGACACCATTAGCGGCTTATTACTAATTGGATTATACTTTGTAACTAATAAATATAACCTAACTATATTTATGATTTATATATGTACATTTCTTTTAAATGTATTTTCCACAGTTTATGGGATAAGTATAGAATCATCAAGGCCAAATCTGGTATCAGAAAAAAGGCTTATCTCTATGAATTCCATTAATAAAGTTATTGAATCATCTTCCTCAATATTAGGGCCAATGATTGGCGGAATAGTATTCGCATTGTTAGATATAAAATTATTTATTTTAATTAATGGGACTTCATTTGTTATATCCGCATTACTTCAACTATTTATAGATTTTAAATTCAATTACTGTAGTGATGGTAACGACAAAGAAAAGATTAATTTCTTAAAGGATATTTTAGAAGGTATAAATTACTTAAAGTGCAAAAAAGACATATTAGATATGTTTAAAATTTTTATCTCTTTGAACTTTTTTATCGGTCTTTCAATAAATATTCCAATGCCATATATAATAAATAATATTTTAAAGCTAAGTCCTAAATACTTCGGAATAATACAGGCCGCTATTCCAGCCGGAATGATATTAGGGGCAATTGTAATTAAGAAGGTTATGGAAAAATACTCATACAAAAGTATTTTAAAATCAGCCTGCATTATGTTATCCATATGTATGTGTGCTATTGGTTTTTCCTCTATACTTCACTATACAGTATATAAACCTGCATTTTATTTAATATACTTCATAGTTTTCATGATACTTGCAGGAATAGCCATATCTCTAATAGACATCCCAATTTTTTATATATTGCAGCGTACCATACCAGATTACTTTAGAGGAAGGGTGCTAAGTATAGGCATAGCAATAGCAAAAACAGTACTTCCTGCTGCTCTCATCATTTCAGGAGTTTTAATCGGCATCACCCCCTCATACTTACTTCCAATTATTGGTGGCACATTACTTTGCTTTTTTACTTTAATCCGCTTTAAGTAGTAACTCATATATTTGACACATCCATAAAAAATCACCATGTAAAATTTTACATAGTGATTTTTTATAAATTTTATTTTTCCGATACTGAGACTTCAATACGATTTTCATAGGCTTTCTTAATAGCTCCAATGAAGTCTCCATGTGCATCCTTCAAACTCATAGTTGCTCCCGCTGTTACATCTACAAGAGCTGCCTTTTCCTTATCTGTAAGCTTAGCAAGCTTCTCCTTGTCCTTTGCATTTGTTGATTTATCACTAAGCGGACGACCATTTACATCAGAACAATATTTAGCAAACCATTGCTCAATTTCAGCAACAGTTTTGCCTTTAAAGAATTTTTGATAAAAATCAGCCTGCTTGTGCCAATCTTTAGTTTCATTCATTCCATAACTTTCCCCACGTTCACGCTTTGTTTTCCATCCGTTAACTTCAGCTGTAATATTCTCTACAGCATTATTAGAAACACCACTTACTTTTGCACTAGTATGATCAGTTACATTGTAACCTGCTGTTCCTGGCCAGCCTGAAAAATGAGGCATACTTGCTCCATCGTAGTTAGGAGTACTTACTTCTAATGAATCAAAATAAAGATTTACTATTTTTCCGTCTTTATCAAAGATAGCATTAGCAGTTAAATAAGTAAAAGTATAAACCTGCACACCATTTGAGTCCTTTCCTGGCCCCACTCTAAAAGTTGGTACTTGGCCTAGTCCTTCATAAACTGTAACATTTTTTGTTTGAGCCGGCTGTGATGAACTTGCGGTCTTAGCACCGCATCCCCCTAAAATTCCTGTAACAAGAGTCATTCCTATAATGATTGCTACAAATTTTTTTCTTACCATGTTCATTCCCCCATTTAATTAAATCCTTATATATAGGTATATATAGTAGCCAATAAATATTCCGTATATTCCAAATACGACTGGCATCATGCTTAATTATCTTAAGGTTATGGTTGTTATTTTAGTTGTACCGTCATCTAATTCAATTCTTAGCTGATAAGTTCCTGGAACCAATTTTTTAGTGTTTAAATTAAATATATATTGATTATCAACGTTGTCATATCTAAATAGATTTTTGTAGCCTTCTTCAAAATCTAAAACTGCCATAAACTCAGTGCCCACATTTCCATTAGTTATATCAGCAATATATAATTCAGATACTGCATTGCTTATATAGTTACCATCTGCATCCTTAAGCTGAAATTTAACAGGCACTGTGCTTTTGGCTTTAAATACACTTGATCCATCATTATTTACAGGGTTTAATGTGCCGCTGTAATCATAGTTTACGAAGTAGGTAATGGTTTTTACTGTTTCATTGCCTGCTCTATCATATGCAGTAAATGTCAATGTGTTAGTTCCCACCTTACTTGTATCAAGTATGTCTCCATTTTTTACATCCCCATAATAAGCTTCTATACCAGATCCATTATCAGTAAATGTCCATGTTATAGCTACTCTCTCATTAAGTTTAACAGCTTCACCGTTACTTATACCAATTATGCTGAATTCAGGTGCTGTTTTGTCTATTGAAAATGTTATAGTTTTTTCTGAATAGTAACCATCTCTATTTACAGCTTTAACCGTTAAAGTGTAATTTCCTTCTGCAGTAATTATTTCTCCGTTATAATTGCTACCATTAAGTGTCATTGTATAGGTGCCTTTATCAGTAGTTACAACAGGTACAGCATCTTTGTTATATATACCATTATTGCTTATACCTGAAATTGTAATAACAGGAGGTACAGTATCCTTAATTCTTATAATCTCAGCAGTATTTCTTACTCTCAGTCTAGGTCCCATTGCATCCATTGAGCTAAGCCCTGCAATATTAACTTTATCTCCTAACTGTATATTAGAATCCCATTTGCCTAATTTTAATGGATCTCCGCTACCGTCTCCTATATAGCCATCCACAAAAGCCCTTGCCTCCCCGCTGCCATCATCAACATAGATATTTTGGCTGTCCATTTTTGTAACTATACCTTCTATTTCAGCAAGCATCCCTCCATTTTTACTGTCCATGGAGTCTCTTGTAGTCATTGTCGTAGGATTTAATGGTTTTATAGCTGTATCTGTTACTGAATATTCCATTACCCTTAATTCTCTGTCACCTTGATACTCATCAACTGTGCCAATAGCTTTGACTTTTTCTCCAACTCTTATATCCGTACCGGATACTGGGAATAAATTTATACCTCCTGTTTCATCCTGGATATATAATGTATCAAAGAATGAATTATCTGCTGGTATTTTGCCTGCGGTAACGGTACCTTCCACACAAAATACATTTCCCTTTTCGGCAGAACGAACCTGGTTAATTGGTGTTATTGAAATTTGTTTTTTTATAGAATCTAAAATATTCATTGTTATATTGTAATTACTGTTTTGAAGTTGTGTTGAATTATCAAGGGTTGCTTTAACTTCAAAATCTGAAATATATACTGTTCCCCCAATGAACATCTTTCCTCCCCCATTAAGCTGTTCAACAGCTAAAGCATATACACTTCCCTTTGGTAAAGCCACACCAGTCAGGTTTTTGTTTGAATCTATAGATTCTGTAGTATCATGTCCCTTCACAAGCCAGGTAGTTTTTCCAGAAGAAAGCGCATTACTATCAAGATTTAAAGAACATCCGCTGTAGAAACTATATGCTTGACCTGGCATAACACCGTTTAAATATGGAGAATCCATATTGTAATCATCAAAGGCTAGTCTAAAATTTTGATTATTTAGTTTCTGAGTATTGTCAATTACTTCATCATTATTAAATCTTGAAGTTGCTCCAATGCCTTCAAGCAGCCTGTTCATCTGGGTTGAAGTCTGGTATTCTCCGGTTCCATCCTGATAGTCTGCAATTCCGCAAACCATTAAGTTCCCGCCATTATCAACAAATCTCTTAATAACAGCAATATCTTCATCGTTGAAGCTTTGAGGCTGATAAGATACCCCATTGGCAGTTCCTGATTTTTTTGCCGGTGCGGATATAATCAGCAGTTTTGCATCCTTTAATATTTCATCTGTAAGCTTGGTTTTTTCAATATTAACTGTTATTTTTTCATTATTTGCCAAGGCAGTAAAATTTCCTAAATTATTTGCATAGTAACCGTTCACATAATCGTTAAAATGAGAACCGTCTGCAGCCACTCTCGTTACCAATGCTGGGTCAGTAACATCAATTTTCAACACGTCTGTAAATACCCTTTCGACTCCATTTATGGTCGCATTAAGCTTTACATCAATGTTAAATTTACCTGCTGAGACTGCTGTATAATTAAAAGAGTAAGAACTTGTACTAAGAGAATTTACAGCCTGAAGTTCGGGCGCCCTATTTATAACCGCACCGTCAATTGAGTATACAAGGCTGTTAATAGTCATTGGTACAGCCTCATTGTTAAATAAGTTAGTAGTAACTTTAAAGCTTTCACCTTTTATTGGCAGTGTAGTACTGCATATTGTATTTGATATACCTGCTTTATCAACTTCACCAATCCAAACTGGAGCAGTAACAGCAATATCCTTATCTGCTTCATCCACTCTTATATAATAGTAAGAATAATCTGGCGGCAGTAAAAATTCCACTGACTCTTTGCTTGTGGAAAGAGTTTTAGAAGCAACTATTTTTCCGCCGTTAGAAATTACAGAAACCTTTCCAAGTGGTTCATTATCCGGATCCTCAAGGTCAACTTTAATGTCAACACTGGCAGGTTTCTCTGGGAAAATCGTACCCATTACTTCTCCATTTAATGTATATTTAATATGCAGGTCATTATCCTCAGTTGCATAGGTTCGCATATTTCTCATTGCATCATAAATATTATCTCTTGTTAAAGTGTCAGTAAGAACAACTGTCCTGGCTGTGTTGGCATTTCCCCACTTTCCTAAATGATTGTCCTGATTGTTTGTGGGTGAAAGATGCCAGCCCTTATCCAAAGCGCGGGTATAAAATTCATAGGATGGAAAATAGCCGTTGCTTCTTACTGCTCCCTCTCCGTTTCCAACTTCAATTAAAGATATCTCCTTGTCTATTTCAGGATCATAATATGCAAAATCATTAAAGTCGCCAAAGGTTGGTCCTGGGTGATTTAACTGTGAAATGGAATCAGGACATTGCTTTAACACATCATAGTATTGCTTTAGTCCATCTGCAGCTTTATATTTAGCAGTATCACGGCTTTCAAATCCTGGTGTATTAAAGGTATTAATATGACCTATTCCATTTGACCAGGTCATTTCGTAACCATATATGCCAACAAAATTACCGTCTGTATACTTATCTGCTGCAGAATGCCCATTTATCCATTCAGGACTCTTTGAACCATCTGTTATAGTTGAAGTGCTGGCACTATCTAAAGAATTAGAGTGGTCTGTTACGGCAAGGAAATCAACCTTTGCAGTATCTTTTGCATAATTATAGGCATAATCAGGTGTTTCTTGACCATCAGAATAACCTGTATGGGAATGAAGTTGTCCAAAATATAAACTGTAATCACTATTTCCCTTTTCTGTAAAGCTAAATGTTGATATTGAGCCATCTAGCAAACCTTCACATATCGCATAAGCCTTAATTACTGCAGGAAGTGTGGATAACTTAATTGGTTCTGAATAGTTACTCCAGTTTGCTCCATCATCTAATGAATATTTAATAATAGCATTGGAAGTACTGCAGGAAAGTGTAACCAGCTTATTTAGTATTACAGCTCCTCCATTAGGGCTGGCAGTTACTGCGCTAACTTTTCCCTGAGTATAATTAAAGGTTGATGTTACACTGTTTGTAAATCCATCTTTAGTTCCATATGCCTTAATTACAGCAGGAAGTGATGTAATTGAAATTTGTGATTCCGGATTATAAGCGGTAAACTCACCATCATTGATAGAATATATTATAGCTGCACCCTGGGTTTCACAGTTTAGTGCAACCTTGGAGCCTAGTGCTACTTCAGAACCACCTGGGGGTACTGCAGTTATTCCTGCCACAGTTGTAGCATTAGTTACTGGTACTCCTGTAACTACTATATTGTTGATATTACTTGTACCCGCTGGAGTTACTTCTTCAGTCTCAGAATAAGTACTTGTACCTGCACGGGATGAAATGTTAGAAGTCATTATAATTCTAATTTCAAGATTTTCAACATCAGCTGCTTCATTTGGTAACAATAAATTAGATATAGAATTGCTTAAAGTTGAAGATTTGATTACATAGGCACCATTAGGAACATCCTTCCATGTAGTTCCATTATTAATACTGTAAATCACTTTAAAGTCTCTTGGTCCTGTGCCTGATGAACGAGCTTTTGCTGACAATGTAACTGTGTCATAACCTTTGGCAGATAAACTTATCTGCCAATATTTCGTTCCTTGACCTTTGTCCCATCCATTAATAGATAGGCTGCCGGAACTGTAAGTTGGAACTGCATCTTTGAAATTTGTCAATGCTGCTCCTGCTGCTAATGAACCGCTGGTTGCAGGAATAACGGGTGATACTGCTGCAGATGTATAGTCCCAGGCCGCAATAGTTTCTGGTACTGCTGCTTTAACAGAAATACCTGCAAAAATGTTTACTACCAATAGTGCTGCTGCCAGCACTGCTGTCCACTTTTCCATTAATTTTGGTTTTGTTAACATACTTACCCCCCATAATTTTATATTATAGATTTGTGTGCATTACACAATATATACATATTAGGCCGGGTTAAATAATATAACTTTTATATCACTAATAGTTTCTAATATATCATTATTAAATATTAATTTAAAATATATTGATGATTATATAATTAAAGTGCCCTTCTTGCATAACACAATCAGGGCTCAATATGATTCAATTATTTAAACTAAAGAGTATATTCTGTAGGTGGATTGCCAGAGAAGTCAGCTATTACTGCCTTTACCTCATCCAGATAAAATATCTCAAAAATTGGGTTTTCAGCTTTTTCATATAATTTTTTTACAAGTCCGCTGCTCTCAATAATAGCCTTTTTAATTTCTATATCTTTTGAGAAAACAACCTTCCCGTTCAATCTAATCCATTGGAATTTAGGGCTTGAAGTTGTAATCTCAACATAAGGACATTTCTCAAGCTGTGCAAAAACATCCTTTTGATTATTTGTACAAAAATAAAGTTTTCCATGCTGCTCAAGCATAAATTGGAAAGGGCGTACCTTCGGTTTCCCATCTAATCCTATTGTTGCAAAATACTGCACAGGATTTTCTATTAAAAATTTAACTACTTCATTCATCTTTAACATCTCCTAAATTAAATTGTTTTTTGACGCCAACAATTATATAATAAATTGTGTAGTATAAATTAGCAAGTAAGCACCTCAAAGTACTATAAGTACCTAATAGTAACTATTATGAACTTACAGCCTTTTAAAGCATTAATAAATAGTTATAAATTTATAAGCCTCTGTAATACTACATAGTTTAGTTATGAAAGGTGGAAAGTTTTATGAAAAGTAAATTAAAAAAATCCATAGGGTCCATAAGTCAAAAAGTACTTACCCAGCAGCTTAGGGCAATGGAAGAAGATGGTCTTGTTGAGAGAAAGGTCTATGCAGAGGTACCACCAAGAGTTGAATATTCACTTACGAAGGATGGTCTTAGCTTAAAGCCTATATTGGATTCTATGATGAAATGGGGTGAACAATATAATGGGAAAAATGTTAGGGTATAACAACTCCTTCTTTAAGTTTCCCTATAATTTTTGATTTATCTCCTGTTAAACTAATTTGTAATGTTGGCGCAAAAGTACCTCCATATCTAATCTGTCCGTTAACATGATATTCATTTATGAAACTTAAAACAATTCCACCTGGCATTACATACCATGAATAGGTTTCATTAGGATCATTAGCAGGATTAGTTATTACAAGTCCATTACCATTTAATGGTCTGTAATTGTCTCGAAGAGAATTACCAGCAAAACCATATAATCCATCCGGTCCATTTAATCCTGGGGCATAGGTGAAGCTATGACTGCTGGTAAAAAAGTAATATTGATTTTCTCTAATAACAATATGGGGGCGTTCAAGCTGTTGATTAACGCCCGCTGCTTCAAGTAATGGAGGCAATAATTTAAATTTTGTTAAATTCTTATCTTCTGCCATAGCTATACCGATATTTCCATTGAAATTTTCTGCTCCCGGCGGTACTACATGTGTTTTACGAAATAATTCATCACCAATATTTTCAGGTGATAATCTTTGATTTTCTCCACCTTTATTTCCTTCAAACAATAAATACTCTTTACCTGTTTTAGGATCCCTAAAGAAAAACGGATCCCTGAAAGAGTATATTATAGGTCCTTTTGCCTGCTGCATTGTTTCATAGTAAACCCCATCCGGTTCAAGGATAACCTGGTGTCTGCTCCAGTTTGAAAGATGAACTCCATTCTTATCAGCACTTATATCAAAAGTAGTCTTAGCTAAACGTTGTTCAAAAGTTTTAACTGCTTCTCCTTTTCTGCCAGTGGCAGTATAGAAAAACTGAACTTTTCCATTTTCATCAAGCATTGCTGAACCGGCCCATTGTCTGGAGCCAAGGGCATCTTCTAAACTATAAGCAGGTCCCTCAAGAATCCAGTGCTTGCCATCAATTGAATAAAAACAACTTATTCTTGCAATATCATGGCGTTTATTCCAATTCACACTTCTTGGTGCCGTCAGCGCAAAAATAACCTTATATCCATTAACTGTTGCCACAGAGCCATCTCTTTTAGTAAGCGGCCAAGTATCCCAGATCCATTGATCGGGAGCTGCAAGCTTGAAATTCGGATCAATATCAGGAACTGTGTTTTCCTTTGTAAATAATAATTTCTGTGTTTGCTGCCTTGACCAAATACTAGGATGAACATTATCAATTATCTTCTTATTTATCTGAAAAAATAATACCATAATAAATAATATTCCTGTGCATATCATTAAAGCAGACAAGGATTTATTTAACTTTATATGTATTTCTCTTTTCTGCAAATAAATACCTCCATTTTGGTGTTTCTTATTGTTAAATATAGCTTTATCTTAAAAAAATGCCTATATAAAATAGGCATTTTTTAAGTATTTCAATATTTTCCGTTTACAAATACTGGGCATTACTTTGTTAGCATTAACTGATGATCATTACTTATTAATAGTAAGTTGTCCTTGTTGAAGGATACTGTTTGGTACAACAGATGTTTTAGGTCCTTCAATTTTTAATAAAAAGCTTGGAGCAAATGTAGATTGATGATCTGAATAGAAACCTCTATTAGTCATGTAACTAGTAATAACCACGTTGTTGCTTCCAGGCTGTGGTATAGCAAAGTGAGAATAAGTAAATGTTAGATCTGAAGGATCAAGATTCATATTTAATACAAGTCCAGTGCCATTTAATGGTTTGTAAGGGCCTGTTAAGGAATCTGATACATATCCCAGCATGTATACATCCTTCACGCCTATTCCATCAATAGTCATTTTAGCTCCTCTGGAATCTGTAAATAGATACCACTTGCCTTGTAGTTTAAATACATTGGCACGTTCAATTTCATCTGTAACTGTATTAGATGTAATTAGTGGCTTCATTACTTTTTTCAAGGTATAGTCATCATTCAATTCAATAATGCCCAGTGCACCATTTGCAAGGGAAGCATCATGTTTCTTAGGTCCTATCAATAGCTTGTTCTTTTCTGATTGGAAGAAAACTTCGCTTCCACCATAAAAAGCTTTATTGAATAATGAGTTATCACCCTGATAACCATTTGTTGTTCCTGTATTAGCTTCAAATACAAGATATTTATGACCATTATCTTCAACATAATGAGGGTCTCTTAAAGTATGGTTATCATTTGAACTCCACTTGCCTTCATCTATAAATTGCTGAACATTTTGATAGATTGTACCGTCTCCGCCGTCGAAAATAGATTTATGATCTGATACGCCATCAATTTTTAAGGAATTAGCGTCTGGCTGAGATATACTAACTTGAGCCGTTGTTAAAACTTGATTACCGGCACCTGTACCTCCATCTTCAGGAGAGCCAGAATAATCTGTATAAAATAAACGAACTTTCCCCTCTGATGTTAATGTTGCAGAGCCTGACCACTCTTGTGTCTGATACTTAAGGTAAGCATCGTCTGAAACAAATTTATCACTGTCCTTAAATACTCTTCCGGCATTTTTCCAGCTGTCAATGGATGTATCACCTATTTTCTGATAGAACAAATAAATTGAAGTGTCATTACCATTTCTTGGGTCACCTGCCAAAGCAAAAACCACATGATATCCATGATAATTTGCTGCTGTTCCATCAGAATTTTGAAGAGGCCAGCTATCCCATACATCTAAATTTATTAAATTGCCATACTTATCATAGCCTTTTGCAGATGAGATGTTTTTTATTGCTGCAGCATCAAATTGAGGAACCTTAAATTGCTCACTGTTTTGCTGAGCTGGTATTTTCAACATATCAAAATGAGTGATATGTGAAATACCATAAGTTTCTTTATAGTCTAAACTACCGGATGCAGCAAAAGCCTGCTGGGTTGTACCTATTAATAAACTAGATATCATAGAACCAACTAAAATAAATTTTCCCAATTTCAATTTAACCATTACCAAAACCTCCTAAGTTTTTTAATGTTTCTTTAATGTAAATTCTTAATATTTTTTATAAGTTGTTAGCTGATGATTATTATTTACTAATTGTCAATTGACCCTGTGAAAGTATGCTGTTTGGTACAACAGATGTTTTGGGTCCTTGTATATTCAGTAAAAAGCTTGGAGCAAAAGTTGAATGTTTTTCTGAATATAAACCTCTGTTGGTAATGTAACTTGTTATTACCACGTTGTTTCCTTCAGGCTGTGGTACTGCAAAGTGAGAGTATGTAAATGTAACATCAGCAGGATCAAGATTCATATTTAACACAAGTCCTGTTCCATTCAGTGGATGATAGGTTCCAGTTAGGGAATCAGAAACATAACCTAGCATGTATACATTTTTAGCGCCTATTCCATTAATAGTCATTTTAACTCCTCTGGAATCTGTAAATAAATACCATTTACCATTCATTTTAAATACATTAGCACGTTCAATTTCATCTGTTACAGTGTTGGATGTAATTAATGGCTTCATTACTTTTTTCAAGGTATAGTCATCATTTAATTCAATAATACCTAATGCGCCGTTCGCTAAAGAAGCATCATTTTTCTTTGATCCAGCCAATAGTTTATCTTTTTCTGATTGAAAGAAAACTTCGCTTCCACCATAAAAGGCTTTATTGAACAGGGAATTGTCACCTTGATATCCATCAGTTGTTCCTGTATTAGCTTCAAATACAATATATTTATGGCCATTATCTTCAACATAATGAGGATCCCTTAATGTATGGTTATCACCTGGAGTTACTATACCTTGCAAAACATTTTGATAGATTGTACCATCTCCTCCATCGGAGATGGACTTCAGATCTTCTAAGCCATCAATTCTCAATGTATTATTGTCATGTCTAGATATATTAACCTGAGCAGTTGTTAAGGTTTGTTTGCCATAATGGCCAGAAGCAGGTGACCAACTATCTCTATCTGTATAAAATAAACGAACCTTTCCATCTGATGTTAATGTTGCAGATCCTGACCACTCTTCTGCTTGATTATTTAGAATAGGATCGTTTGGAACGAATTTATCGCTATCCTTAAATACTCTTCCAGCATTTTCCCAGCTATCTATGGATGTGTCTCCTATTTTTTGATAGAATAAATAAATATGCGTATCCCAAGTTCTCTTAGGATCTCCAGCTAAGGCGAAAACCACGTGATATCCATGATAATTTGCCACAGTTCCATCAGCTTTTTGGAGCGGCCAGCTATCCCAGACATCTAAATCAATTAAGTTGCCAAACTCATCATAGCCTTTGGCAGAAGGAATATTTTTTAGGGCATCTCCATCAAATTGAGGCACCTTAAATTGTACATTGCTTTGCTGTGATGGTATTTTCAGCATATCATAACGAGCTATGTGAGAAGTACCGTAAGTGTCCTTATAATCCAAACTGCCTGCTGCCGCAAAACTTTTCTGAGTATTTACCAATAAAGTGCTGCAGATTATAGAACCAATCAAAACATATTTTGTAATTTTTAGCTTAGTCATTATTAAAACCCCCTAAATAATTATTCTTTTACTTGCCAAAACTAAATTACGAACATAATTTTTATACCGTCCCTCCTCTCTTTATTATATAAATACGCAAGTTTTATTATAATTTTTGAGGTATATTAAAATTAATATTAAAATTACACTTTTTTCTTTTAATTTTAATTATTCTAATAATAATTTTTTTCTTCTTCATTAATTATATAAATAATTTCTTCTATGGACTTTTTATTTAAATCATCAAATTTATAAGCAGGATTCTTTTTTATAGCTTTATTTATCAAAATAAACTTATCAGTTGGAATACCCAATTGTTTAGATCTTTTATAATCTGTTTTATCCCCCAATACAACCATAACCTTTGCCTTTATTTTATTGCTTTTAATGTAATGCTCTACTGAACTATCCATGCTTTCATCATCTATTTTCTTATTAAATGCGGTTATTGTTATTATGATTGTATTTTCTTTTTCCTGTGAAATAACTCTTTCTTTTTCTGCAGCTTTAATAAATTCATTAATTACTGCATTTGTAGGTTTAAATTGAAATCTACCAATTTTTTTAATAAGGGTACTTCCTTCTTTATTTAAAGCTAATAATTTTATTGCTTGCCCGGCTGAATTATAGGCCATTTCCATGCTTGCATTTTTATTAACGTTTGGATTTATGCCGATACTTACATAACCCTGTGTAATGTAATATTTATAAATTGCATAATTTCCAAATATAATCATAATAAATACAGCAGCAGCGAAAGTAAAACGTGCCAAGGTTTGTTTTGTATTTCTTCTTTCTCCTATATTAACAATTTCTTCTCCAATTTCTACATTGCCGCTTAGCCTATCTATTTCTATGAAATCCCCTTCTTTTGTCAATACAATAAGTTTATCTTCTAAATTTTCCAATACAATTCCCTTCATACTTTCACCTACATTCGATGTATTCTCGTATCAATTCATAGTCACCTATTGCAGCAATTACCAATGCGATAATATATATTCTTCCTCTTTCAAGTTTTTTTCGGTGGATATGCATACTTTTTTCAATTTCTTTTAAGGGTAATCTTTTCATATTAATTAATTTGGTAAGCATATCTTGATTCTGTACAATAAACTGTGCAATATTCTTATAAGTTTTTTTAAGATTTTGCTGCTTTGGAGAAGCCTGTACTAAATCTAAAAATTCAATTCCCCATTCTTTTAATTCCTTTTTATATTCTGAAATTTCCAATTTTCTCATTTCATTTTCATTTTTATCATGATATTCTTCTATTGCTTTATTTAGTATTAAGCTGCTTATATCTTCATTTTCTATATCATTAATCCTTTGCAAATAAACTGTATCTTTTAATTTTTCATTCTTTCTGTAATAATCTATTCCTCTAAAGGTAATAACCTGTTTAGCAAAGCTTAAAAATTTTCCTTTGCCTTTATCGTATGATTCTATAGCTTCCTTAAAAGCCATCATTCCAATTGTAAGTTCATCATCATAACCATACTCTAAATATTTTCCTGCCCTTTTCTGCAATGTACTTGCTATAAAAGGCTTATATTCTTCAATTAATTTATTTAATTCTTCTTGATTTTTTTTTGCTTTCTCTACTCGTTCCTCGAGAGATTTCTTAAAAAACATCTTTTCACCTCGCATTGAACCTTTTACATATATTCGATATGGAACTCATAAAGAATAAGGTTATTAATATAATTCATAAAAAAACTAAAAAAAAATAGTAGTTCCAATTCTAAATGGATACTACTATTTATTATTTTTCTATTTCTTTTTTATTATATCAGACTTTTTATAGATAGTCATATTTTTTGAAATTATATTATTCAGTGAAAGGTTTCTATTTTTCCATCCAAGCTTTAGTTAGAACTTCACCATCAGAATTTAATACAGCACTAGCAATTTCTCCCACATGATCCTGAAGTGCAGGATTGTTAATGTGCTTAATAAAGTCCTCCATATGCTTTTCTGCCTGATCAGGTCTATTAATATCCAGTTGATGCTGTGCCTGGCTTAAATTATTAGTAAGTTGATCTATTATAGGCCCACTGAGATCTTCAGATTTTATATATTTATTCATTAATTGTGTCATTGAATTAATACTTGTTGTAACCTTAAAATTAACTGTGCAGCTTGTCTTATTTCCAGCCTTATCCTCTAAGGTTATAACTGCTGTGTATTCTCCAGTTTTTCCTGTAAAATCTATATTCATAGAATTAGCATTTTGAATATTGATATTATATGGAATATCGTTGATAACAATCTGCGCATGGGCAACACCTGAAAGATTATCTTCTGCCTTAAATTTCAGCGGCAGGTAATCTTCAAAAGTAGATCCATCATTAATCACATTTTCACCAGCTATTAGAGTAAATGCGGGTGCTGTTGAATCAACTGAAACTTCAACACTTGCTTTTTTAATAATACCATCAATAAGAATATAAGCATTAATATTTGTATTGCCATTTCCAGATGCGGTTACCACACCATTTTCATCAACTCTTGCAATTCCTTCGTTGTCACTGGTGTAAATTACCTTTGCTTTGCTCATATCTGCTTCAGTTCCATCATCCATTGTTCCAGAAGCTGTTAATTTTCCAGAACAATTAGGGGCTATAAGAGTTCTATCAATACTTAAGCTTGCAGATGCTAAGTTACTGGATATGAGTTTTGCCTTTGGCCAGTCTCCATGGTCCTCAGAATTATTACCTTTTCCGCCATCTGTTACCACCAGCTTTAACTCCTTTTTCCCTGTAATATCAACACTTATAAACTTTTCAGGAGTACTCTTTTTCATCAAACCGCTGTCATAAACCTTTGTTCCATCAACCCATACTTCAAAAGTAATGCCATCAGTATAATTTCCTGTAATCTCTTGATCTACTCCAACATAGCTTTCAAATTTTTTAAAGCCCTTACCATCAATGTTGTAAACTATTGTTGAGTTTGCATGAGTTCCTATTCCTTTATCAAAAGTATCCGTTCCTGAGGTTTTTGCAAGAGTCAGTGTATTTCCATCGATACTCTTATCTTTTTTTATTGTACTCCATCCAACAGTAGCACTTACCCAGTCAATATCGCTAATATACGTACCTGTATCTACATTAAATTTGATTGTATAGGTATCTGTCTTACTCTCATCCTCAGATACTGCTGTAACAGTTGCAGTTCCCGGCAGTTCTTCAGTTTGATTAATAGTCACTTTAATATTATCATTTGCTGCAGTGGCCTCTACCTTTGGAAGTGCTGTTACAGAGGCACCTTTAAGTTTTACATCGTATGAATAAACTTCTCCATTGAAATTATCCAAAGACTTCCCATTAACTTTAATATCCGTAATCATGTTAGTGGTTAAATTATAATTATTTAAATCCGCAGCTGATTGTTCAGATGATATAGGTCTCAATCTCATGCTATAAGAGTAGGTTTTATTTGGATAAAGTAAATACTCTGGGTGTGGCCATGCTCCCCAGCTGTTGTCTCCGCCTACTCCCATTTGCTTATAATTTATGTGCAGGTCTGTGTCAGGTACCTTCGTAAGCTGATAAGGATGCGCCTGATTGCTTAAATCCTCAGCTGTATAATGAAGGGCACTAGCCTCAAATAAAGGCTGCCCAGCAATCATAAGTCCTAAACCATCCTTATTTGTCACTGTCATCCATCTTATATCTGTATGATTTCCAGTTTCAGAAGGTTCAATATATGGTACGTATTGATCTGTTACAGTACTGTTATATAAGCCTACATATGCAGCTGTATTTCTATCCCAATAGTTCTCCTGAGGACCTCTTCCATACCAGCTTAGATTCTCAAAGCCTTCGGGCATCTTCATTTCCATACCTATTTCAGGTATTTCAGGAAGACTGCCGCTGCCAGGCTTTAGCGTACTATTTACAACCACATCTCCTGTACCGTAAATAATATAACTGTTGCTGTACTGAGAAGCTGTAGATGTAGGCAGTGTATCTTTTACATCAATGCGTATTGCCTTATTTGATATTTTTTTAATAGTTACGCTGTTAACAGTTCTGTTCTGTCCTGCATATCTCCATGTCGCTGTTCTAGAAGGCTCCCCATTACCCTTATCATTGTCAATTGGTGCTCTCCAGAAGTTTGGCTGCAGTGGACTGCTCATAAGTTCTGTTCCCTTGTACTGGAAGGAAGTGATAGCCCCTTTTGCTTTATCAAAGGTAAGTGTAAAATCAGTTCCCTTTATAACAGCACTAGTATCAGTTTCATTTAAATCCAGATTTGACATCTTAGCTGTATCTAATATAGGCTTATCAGGTGTATTAAATGATACTTGATACTGGTCAGATGCTACTTCATAGCCAGCTTTTGCCCAGGCTGTATCCTCAGGCAGTGTAAAGCTGAAGTTCAGGAAGTATTCAGCTCCAGGTTTTATTTCAGGTTTAGTAATGGGCACTGTTATCTGCTGGCTTGTTTTTGGTGCTATATTGAGAGTTGGAAGACTGCCATTCTCGATAACTTTCCCATTTTCTGTGAGTGTCCATTTTCCTATAAACTGGCTTAGGTTTGTAAACAGATATTTATTTACAATTTCTACTTTTCCATTTGTTAAATCAATTGGATTAACCTTTATATTCTGATAAACGTGCTTTACTTCAAGTGTCTGCGGTTTTGGAGTCCTATCTGCCAGCAGTTCCCCATTGGCACAGAAGTTTCCGTCATTTGGGATATCTCCCCAGTCACCGCCATATGCCAGGTATTGAGAATCTGAATAATGCTGCTGTTCAAAGTTATTCAAATCCATCCAGAGAACTGTGCTGCTATCCGGTTTCCTGGAAGTATCATGAATTTCCTCAGCTGTTAATGCCCTATTATAAATATGAACTGAATCAATATCCGCATTTGATGTTCTATTAGCTTCTGCATTACGACCAATGCTTACTGCGTAACTATTAGTGCTTATCTTTGATTGGTGTTGGTTTTCAGCCATGAGTTGCCCATCTACATATAGTTTTACTGTCTGCCCATCAAACGTACCCACCATATGGTGCCAGCTGCCATACCAGTTATCAGGTACCGCCGCATGGGCTGAAATCCACTGTGTATAACTTCCTGGGTAATTTTTGTCATAAATAAAGAATTCCACTCCAGGCTGTCCTGTTCCCATATAATTAGCACTTTGCTTTAAAGCATATTGTGTATCTCCTTTTGCTACAAATTCATTATCCGTAGATCCATTATCATATGGTTTTACCCATGCTTCTACAGTAACTGCATCAGTAAGATTAAGGGACGGATCATTAGAGAGATCCATATAACCATGTATTGCCTTTCCAGATTGACCTTGGTCTACAACGCTTCCTACTAGTGTGCCCTTAATATTACTATTAACAGAATCATGTGCAATATATGTTACCGGGGTAGGCTCCCACAATGCCTGGTCAACCCAGTCCCATATACATCCTCCCTGCAAGTTAGGATATCTCTCAATAGCATCCCAGTACTGCTGGAAGTTTCCATTACTATTGCCCATAGCATGTGCATATTCACACATAAAATAAGGCTTAGTGTTTCCTGATTTTCCATAATTCTCAACTGTGCTGACACTTGGATACATCTGGCTTGTTATATCCGCAACGGAGCTGTCTCCCTCATAGTGAACAAGACGGGTAGAATCTGCTGCATGTGTCCAGTCTGCCATTGTTTTGAAATTGCTTCCTTTACCTGCTTCATTTCCCAAAGACCACAGCAATATTGATGGATGATTTTTATCTCTTTCCACCATGGACTGCATTCTATCGAGACAAGCAGCAGTCCAATTTGGATCACTTGCAGGTACTTTATTGTTTACGCCATGGGTTTCAAGATCTGCTTCATCCACCACATAAAGACCATATTCATCACAAATCTCAAGCCATGCTGGGTCATTGGGATAGTGTGAAGTTCTCACTGTATTCATATTAAATTGCTTCATCAAAGTAACGTCTGTAATCATATCGGTCATGGGCACAGTTCTCCCTGTATTTGGATCTGTCTCATGTCTATTTGTTCCTTTAAACATAATTGGGATGCCATTTATTTTCATCTGCCCAGCATTTAATTCAAACTTTCTAAATCCTACTTTGGTATTCTCTGACTCAATCACCTGACCAGAAGGGCCTTTTAGGGTTAATACCAGGGAATAGAGGTTTGGAGTTTCAGCAGACCATTTCTTAGGATTTTGCACTATGGCACTGCTTTTTAAAACAGTTTCCGATCCATTAGAGAAATCACCGCTCATGGTAATTGGCTGACTAAGCACAGGA
This sequence comes from Clostridiaceae bacterium, assembly GCA_029256485.1. The sequence continues at coordinate 33,602 of JAQSXU010000014.1, read as the reverse complement.
GAAGTTCCATCATATAGCATGGCCTCTACAGTATATACTCCTGGGTTATCGCTATTGTAATTGCGTATATTAGCTCTTACAGATAGAGTGGAGTTTGTATAAGATGAATCTAAATCTGTTTCAACCTTAAAGTCTCTTAAATGAACCTTTGGAGTAGAAAAAAGGAATATATCACGGAATATTCCGCTTAAACGCATATAGTCCTGGTCCTCCAGCCAGCTGCCATCAGACCATCTATATACTTCAACTGAAATATTATTTTCCCCTTTTCTTACATATTGTGTTATATCAAAATCTTTTGGTGTAAAACTGTCCTCTGCATAACCAACTTTCTGACCATTTATCCAAAGATAAAATGCGGACGAAACTCCCTGAAATGACACAAAAATTTGTCTTCCATCCCAATTTTCCGGCATTGTAAACGTTCTCTTATATGATCCAACAGGATTGTATACAGTTGGAGCCTTTGGAGGAGGAGTTTGGGTTAAACTTTCATAGCCTGTCCAAGGGTAGGTTATATTTGTATAAATTGGATAATCATAGCCCTGAGTCTGCCAATTGCTTGGGACAGAAATTGTTCCCCAATTGCTTGCATCATAGTCTTCTTTATAAAAATCTACAGGTCTTGATGCTGGATTTTTTGCAAAGTTAAATTTCCATGTACCATTAAGATGTACAAGATTTTTGGAATCAACACGAATTCCCCTATCAGCAATGCTCTTATTAATATCAGTGAGAGATGAAGCAGAATCATCAAATGGTACTAAGGTAACATGAGCCGGCTCCTTGTTCACGGCGAAGGCTTGAGGATTATTGTTCCATTCAGGATTGTTATCAGGTAAAAAGTCTGCAAAAGCCGTAATACCTGATGTACCTATACAGCCAAGAGTCATTAAAAGCACCATAATAATAGATAATGGTTTAAATCTTTTCTTCCTCATTAATTCATAATACCCCTTTCAAATTTTTATTGGTGATTTAGAAAGTCTGAAATAATATAAATATTATTTCAGGCTTTCATTGATTATCTTAATTCCATCTTTACTATATTTGATGTTCCATCCCCAACATCAATTCTGATTTGATAAGTGCCTGCTGTTAAGCCCTTGGTATTAAGATTAAATATATACTGGTTACTTGTACTGTCATATCTGAAATTATTACCATCTGAAACTGCTGTTGAAACTGCTTCGCTCTCTTCACCAACAACATTATCGGTTACCTTAGCTATATACAGTTTAGCTATTGCATTGGTTATGAAAATTCCCTTAGCATCTTTCAGCTGGAATTTTACAGGTATTGTACTTCCAAGATTAAATGAACTTGAACCATTATTGTTAAACGGTGTGGATAATCCGCTGTAATCATATTGTACATAATAAGTTATAGTTTTTGTTGCCTTGTTTCCAGCTTTATCAAGTACGGTGAATGTTAAAGTATGGGCTCCAACTTTTGCTACATCTAATGCTGTTCCGCTTTCTATATCACCTGCTGCAGATTCAATACCTGACAATTCATCACTTGCTGTCCATGTTACAATTACAGGTGTTTTATCATTTAATTTAAATACTTCACCATCATTAACTCCATTCACTGTAATGGTAGGAGCTGTTCCATCTACAACTATTTCTATACTATTTTCACAGGTTATTCCGTCCAAAGTAACTGAGACCTTTATATTTGCTTTTCCTTCTCCTACAGCAGTAACCTTTCCAGAATCGTCCACTGTGGCTACATTTTCATTGTCGCAGGTATACATTATTTGTGCCTTGCTCAGATCCGCAGTACTTCCACTTTTTAGCTTTCCTATTACACTTATTTCTGTTGTACCGCCTGGTCGAATTGCTGTTTTATCAGCTGATAAACTAACTTCATTAAGTGCAGTTTTAATCATTGCATCAGCCCAGTCCGCATGGTCATAATCCTTATTGTCTCCTCCGTTGGTTATAACAAGTTTAAGAATTTTAACCCCTGCAATGCTAGCCTTTACATTTACTGGATCTGAATTTCCTTTTAACAAACCGCTGTCCCATAATTTCTGTCCATCTCCCCAAACTTCAAATGTAACTGATCCATTGGATCCTACCTCATCATCTAATCCTACAACAGAAGTAAATTCAGCATAATTGCCGCCTATATTATAGTAAATTTCACTTGGAGCATGAGCACCTAATCCCTTTTCATATGATACCCCGTTGAGAGTTATTTTCTTTCCGTCATTAGCGCTGGATTCTCCAACTGACATATCTTTTTCAACAGGTCCCCATCCATTTGATGAGTAAAACCAATCTATATCGCTAAGGTATGTTGTATCCTTTGGAGCTGTAGGAACTACAGTTATCTGGGCGCTTCCCTGCTGCTGTCTTTCATTTGTTCCATCCATATAGCTGATTGTTGCTGCCAAATTGCAGCTTCCTGCAGTTGCATTGGCAGGAACAGTTACATTCCAATCAACATTAACTGATTGTCCTATAGCTATATTGTCAAAGGAAGAACTTGATAATGAGCTTGCTGTCCAGCCGTCAGGAACCTGTAAATTAGCTGTTGCACTGCTCACTGGTTTAATTCCAGTGTTTGAGAAAGTAGTTGTAACCTTAACGCTATTTCCTGCTTCAGCATAATTGTTAAAGGAGAAAGATACATCTAAAGAAGCTGGCACCTTATCTACTGTTGAAGGGCTTACTCTGAACATAGCAGCACCATGTGATGGCACATCTGCACTAATTGTGCCAGTTGATCCTTTATCTAAATGCTGCCATAAGTCTCTCACAAGGTAAGCTCCGGAATCTTTAAGACCAAGTTCCTGTGCCGTTACACTCATTGCTGCTGATGAAGTTCCACGGTTAAATAGCACCACTGCTGCATCGCCATTTGAAAGAGGTTTTACAAAAATCTCATGATCACCATCATCCCTAATCTTCTTCCCCTGTACCCCAAGAGAATCCTGATCAACTGCTATTACATCTTTATTTAGTAATATGGCTTTTGTTTCATCTGACATATTGCTTATGTCATTTCCTGCAATTAAAGGTGCAGCCATAATGCTCCAAAGGCTGAAATGTGCACGATATTCAGTATCTGTCATACCATTATTGCCAACTTCCAGCATGTCAGGGTCATTCCAATGACCTGGTCCTGCATACTGATCAAGTTTTGAGTTCTTATCTACAATATCAACCATGCTGCTCCAGTTATTAGATATATCACCTGTTGTACGCCAAAGATTTCCTACCTGTGGTCCCCAGGTCCATGGCTGCCATGAACCCCATTCACAAATACTGAATACTATAGGTCTTCCTGTAGCTTTTAAAGCCTGACTCATGGTTCCATACTGCTGAGCTGATGTTTGAACATTAAGAGCTGTATTATCGTCAGAATTGAAAAGTCTTATAGAGTTTGTCCCTTGATTTAAAGCAATCTTAATATCATATGTGCCCACTATGCTCCAACCACCTGAAGAAGGCAGAGCATAGGATACTCCTGTCCCCCCATTAACGCTGACATAAAGATTTCTGCTTGATTCGCCACTTAGATAGTATACCTTCATAGTATACTCTCCTGCATTATTTACTGACACATTATCAAAAGTTATATATCCATCATTATTTCCTATATAACCTACTTTCTTTCCGCCAGAACAAGTGCTGCCATCAGATACTGATGCATTGCCTGATAATGTGGCAGATTCTGCTTCATATGATATTGGATTTATTCCATCTGCTAATATATCAATTTTATCTATATCCGGTGCATATGCTGAAGGAATATTTCTTACATTATAGCAAAAGTCATATTTTAAATAGTCTACCCCCCATTCTGCAAATTTCTTAGCATCCTCTTCCTCATGCCCCTGGCTTGCTGGAAGTCCCATACAGGTTCTTGTACCGTTAGAAGAGTATATACCTAATTTTAAGCCCTTGCTATGAACATAGTCAGATACATGTTTAATGCCATCAGGAAATCTGGTTGAATCTGCCTGAAGGTTTCCATTTGCATCTCTTTCCGTTGCCATCCAATTATCATCGATGTTTATATATTCATATCCCGCATCTTTCATGCCATTGGCAACCATAGCATCTGCCATTGACATGATCTTCCACTCATCAATATTTCCTCCAAACTTATTCCAGCTGTTCCACCCCATAGGAGGTGTTAGAGCCAGGCCATTATCTTCAGCATGAACAGTTGCAGTAGATTTGTTTAATATGCCTATGGAAATAGACTGTACAAACAAAAATACAAAAACTAAAAGCAATATTCTTAATCTACGCATAAAATTCCCCCCTCAATTATTAATTTCGGATCATATTAAAATAAAATTCATTTGTTTATGTCTGAGAAAAAAACCATCTTTTGTTGCTATAATGCACATAAGCAAACTATCCTTTGTTGATCTAAAAATTGCCTTCATGAGTAGGAATTACCTTACCACCTCCTTCCAAACTTATAGGAATCCTTTTCTATGCAGTTATTATTGATAGCTCATTTACCTGTTCCTTAAAGTCCAAAACCTGCTTTATTGATTCCGGAACATACTCCCAATCAAGTTTCACCTTTCCCTGTTCAAGCACGGTGTTAAGATAGTCATCTATGTCCAATATAATTTTTTTCATTACATAGGACTTATGTATAATACACGGATCACTATCATTGAACATTTCTATACTTTTTTTAATTACTTTCTCTTCTTTAAGTGGTAAGGATGTAATTCTTCCATGAAAAATCACTTGACCGCTGTAGTCTGTAAGAAAAACGGTTTTAATTGACATAATAATTATCACCTCTCTAAAAATAAATTGTTATTATTCCAAATATTAAAAGCACAATTAAATTAATTAGTTTGATAATATGAAGCCTTTCTCTTATGGCCTCAGATACATCAAATATCTCCTTGCTTTTATAAACTATAAGTGTGAGAGCCATGGTGGGTAAGATAAATCCAATATTATAAATAAAAAGATATGTTAGTGCCTTTAATCCAAATGTTGTCCCCGACTGAATAACGGTGACAATAGTGGTAAGATATATCTGCCCTGTACAGAGAAATTCTCCAAATGAAATAAATATACCTAGTGCAAAGCTTATTAATATTAACAAATTTATATTTTTTATAGTGGATACTTTTCTAATCATGTTGTGGTTGAACTTTCTAAAAAATAAAGGAAGCTGCAGCCTTATCTTATTGTACTTTTCATGTGAGGCAGCAAAGTAATCATTAATATTTAAGATTAAAAGCATAAATATTACCACAAGCATGAACATTTTTATAATGGTATTGAAACCAGCTATGCGGAAACTCTCAAGAAACTTGAAAAATACAGTTCCTAAAAGCATATAACTGATAAACTTGCCCAAGCTGTATGATATTCCCATCTTTAAAACTATCGATTTTTTAAATAATAAAAGCGACATGAACATTAAAAGCATAGACATGGAACATGGATTAATTCCATTCACTATTCCAGCCCCCAATATCCCATAAGTCTTATAGTTCATAAAATGTTTAATGTCTAAATCATGACTTTCATTTCCTCCTTCTATTTTAATGGTTTTAGATCCATTTACATCTAAAATGATATTATCTATAGATTTTTTTATATCCTTTTCATCATTTAAATATGTATTTCTAATAAACACAATAGGTACTGTTCCTTCATCCTCCGGTGAAACATTGTAAGCCTTGCTGTATTTATCCATAAGGCTTTTATTTTCTAAATTGCTGATGCTGTATTCAATTATTGTAAGATTCTTATGCTTTTTCTTTAAATCAGAAAAAAAGTTCTTTAGTTCCTGACAGGAACTGCATGTGGGACTGTAAAAATATACTGCTGTAACCCTGTCATTGTTCAAGCTGCTTCCATATGCATTAGTTGTTGATGACCCTAAGATTACTAAGATAAAACAGAATAATAAAATAAACCTTTTCATTTGCATCACCCTAAAACTATTTATTTAAAAGCCTAAGACAAATAGGTTGTGTAGGGGACAATCAGTCCCCCCTATTGTGTTTAACTATTTCCTAATAAGCGCATTTGCATAACATTATACATAATCAAAAATTCATGTCATATATAACACCTCCTGCGTATTTATGGGATACCTGAATATAACTCTTGTCCTCTTCCTTAACATTCAAATAATCTGAAACTTATGCTAAAATACGTAATAAATCCATAGGTAAGGTTTTCTATAGGTCCAGCAGAAATAAATAAAGGTTTACCTCAGTTTATTTACATAACCAACTAACTCATTTGCCTCAACATAATAGTTAGATACTTGTCCCTCTTTATCCAATATTACATAAAGTGGAGGCGTAGATATGTTGAAAGTTTTACTGTAGGTCCAAAAATATACATCTGAATAATCAATGACCGGGCTTTTATCATATTCTGGTGATGGACTCAAATCATTTTTTATAGTAATTACATTGACTTTGCTCTTTAAAAGCTCCATATTGTTTAAAATAATATTTTCCTTTGATCTGCAGGTTTTGCATCCTGAATTACTAAATATAAGCACAGTATGTTTATTATTGTTTATGGTATAACTGCCATTACTTTTATAATCCTCAATTAATATCTTATTAGCTTTTTCAACCAGGTCTTTACCTTGATATAGGCTGCATATGTTTTTTACCAATCCTAAGTAATCATATGTTGAAACTAATGTAACTTTATTATTTTCATCAAGAATTACTGATCCAAGCTTACTTAATGCTAAAGGCCTTTTATTGTTTAAGGAATAATTAATACTTAAATCGATTTTATACTGTCTAATCTTTTCCATGGGTATCTTACCTTCCCATAAAACCATATATGTGATATCTTTATCATTATAAATTTTTGTTATTTTATTTATAGTTTTCAAACTGTTATCATAATCTGAATCTAAATCAGAGAAGTAAAATATCACTTTATGCTTTGTTTTAATATTGGAAAGATTAATTTTTTTTCCAGACCATGTATATAAATTTAATTTATTTGAAAGTTCTTGTCCAACAATTACCTTTATAGAAGAAGAACTAAAATAACTGCTATATAAAAATATGCCGGCAATAATTGCAATTGCTATTCCCGCTATAATAAATAACTTTTTCACTTTTATCCTCCTATCTATACACTTTTCACAGCTATGGTTAAAAAATATTAGAACTATGTTTTAATACATGTCATAATTAATATGTATTATTACTCCTATTTAACTATACAACATATAATAATCAATTTCAATATATTGCTAAAAATGTTATTTTATGCACATAAATTTGTCCCCTTTAGATTTTAATTACATTGATGAATATGCAGACCTGTATAATTCCAATTCATAACTAACAAGTATAATATTACTATAGTATTTTAGTACAGAATGGGTATTCTATTAATGTACTGAATATGTTCAGTTCAAATTAATTTTAAAAGGAGAGCCAATTATGGATAAAAACAAACTTGAAGAAACAAAAAAATTAAATCAAATGTCAGCTTCAAGAAAAGGATCTAGCGGATCATCTAATATGACTAGCAGTGTATCATCAGATGCAAATTTACAAGAGGCTAGAAGATTAAATGATGAATCTCGCATGAACAAGGGAAATAGCGGAACATCCAGTATGACTAGTGGTTTATCCGGTATGAGCAATGGTGTTTCATCAGATCCAGGAGTAGAAGAGGCTAAGAAATTAAATCAACAGTCTCGTGCTAATAAAGGGTTTAAATAAAAATTAGACCACCGTCAGACATAATTCGTCCACGGTGGTCCTTTATTATTAATAAGATTTATGAATTTTTCATTATTACACTTTCAACTACATTTGCCCCATCTTCGCAGGCATCACAACACTTTTCAAAATACTCAAAAATATCTTTCCATGTCATTAACTCAATAGGATCTTTTGATTTAATATATAGATTTCTTATAATCATGGTGTATAGCTTATCTCCATCTTCTTCTAAATCGTTTATATTTATTATTAATTTATGTATACCTTGGGATTTTTTAAAATTATGAAACTCTTTCATTAAGGACCTCAACTCATTACAGCTTTTTAGAATTACATTTGAAAACTCTAAAGCTTCCTGCCTCATAGATTTAATATTGTACATATAGATTTTAACCAAAATATCTTCTATAGCATCAGTTACATCATCAATTCTATGGGCCAGTTCAATAAGATCTCCTCTATCAATAGGTGTAATAAATTCTTTAACTAATTTATTCATCATTTCATGTTCTTTCATATCTCCAGTACGTTCAATTTCATGCATTTCATGTTTTTTACTTTCTAATTGAGCTGCATCAAAATTTGATAAAGTATCATGAAGTAATGAAGCTGCAGCACAAGAGTAATCTGCCAGTTCAGCCAAAAGTTCAAAATAATCATTTCCTTTTCTTCTAACCATTTTTTAACCGCACTCCTCTTATTGATTTCTATATTTTATTAAAAAATCCAAATAAAAAATTTTGCCATTAAAAATCCAACGATGCCGCAGCCTGGAAAAGTAAGAATCCATGTCCAAACCATATCCTTAACTATGGACCAATTTACCGAACTAAGTCGTCTTGCTGCGCCAATTCCCATTATGGAAGCAGTTTTAGTATGAGTAGTACTTACAGGTATTCCCGTTACTGAAGAAAGGAGAAGACATCCAGCAGCAGCTAAATCTGCCGAAAAGCCCTGGTACTGCTCTAATTTAACCATATCCATACCCACAGCTTTTATTATTTTATATCCACCTATAGAAGTTCCCAAAGCCATAACTAAAGAGCAAAGAGCCATAAGCCAAATAGGAATAACAAAATTTCCAACGGTTCCTTGTCCATTAGCTAAAAATATTCCTAGCATGAATACCCCCATAAATTTTTGTCCATCTTGAGCTCCATGCATAAATGCCATCGCTGCACCTCCACAAATTTGAGCTCCTTTGAAAAAATCGCTTGTCTTTCTACGATCAAATCTACGAAATATAATTTCTACGACTTTTACTGTAATCCACCCCATAACAAATCCCAATCCAGTAGAAAGTATTAATCCATATATTACCTTCATCCATTCTCCGCCGTTAATACCAGCAAGACCACCTTGAAGGGCAATTGCAGCTCCTGATATTCCAGCTATTAATGCATGACTTTCACTGGTAGGTATTCCAAAATACCATGCAGCCGTAGCCCATACAACAATTGCAAATAAGGCCGCACACAAAGCAATTAGTGCATCATGGGAATCACCCCTAAAATCTACCATATTGTATACAGTTTCTGCTACATTAGCATTTACCATTGTCATTACCAAAACACCTAAGAAATTAAAAACAGCTGCCATATAAACCGCTGAACGAGGACCCATTGCTCTGGTAGACACACAGGTAGCGATAGCGTTAGGTGCATCTGTCCATCCATTTACTAAAATTACACATAAAGTTAAAACCACTGTTATTAACAGGGCAGGGTTGTACACTATTTGATTTAAAAATTCAGTGAAAGAAATAGTCATAGAATATCTCCTTTCATAGATATTTTATTTACTGTTACAACATAATTATACTATTGTTCCAAATATTGTACAAATAGCTTAACCAATAATTGTCAATTATTTAATTTGGAATTTTGTGATAAAAAAATCCTCTACAAAGTATCGTTATCGTCTTATTCCTTCAAATGCATAGTTTATAATTTTTTTTATAAAGGCATCATCAATTTCTTCCCCTGTTATTAATAATCTATAGAATACAGGTCCCCAAATTAAGTCAATACTTACCTCTCTGTTCAAATCCTTTCTTAATTCTCCTCTTGAAATTCCACGTTCTAAAATCTGTTTTGAAATACTTCGGCGAGGTGTAAAATATGCTTTACGATAAATATCAGCTAATTTGGCATCGTATTGTCCTTCAGCTATTATTTCAGTTATTACATATCCTTTTCTGCTAGTTAGAAATTTTACAAAATTATCTACTTGAATGAACATATCTCCAATAGTTGATCCTGTATCAGGTATTGGAAGTTCTACATTAGTAGCATTTAAGAACCCATCTATAACAACAGCAGCTTTATTAGGCCACCATTTATAAATAGTAGCTTTACTAACTCCAGCTCTTTCAGCAATCTTTTCAACAGTAACTGCTCCAAATCCATTTTCAATTAATAAGTCATATGAAGCATTAAGAATATCTAATCTTGTTTTTTCACTTCGAGGACGCCCTAATTTTTTATCCATCATAATTACCTCCATAATAATCTATCTGTAAATATACATTTAATAAACTATACGTATATTATAATATATATTTTTTTATTTTCAATCTAAATAACACTTTACAAAACTAAACGTATAGTATATTATATATTTATAAACTAGACGTTCAGTTTTATTTCTAAATACAAATTAAACTTTATTTATTAAAAGGAGTGAATTATCATGGAAACCTTAAACAATGATTTTGTGGAAAACAAACCTGTTCTAAATAATTTAATGATTATAGTAATGGCTATAGCTTGTGGGCTCACTGTAGCAAATTTATATTATATACAGCCCTTACTGGCGGACATAGCTAAAACATTTAATGTTAATGAAATTAGTGTGGGCTCTGCAGCAATGCTTACACAAATAGGATATGCAGTTGGAATGATATTTATATTGCCCCTTGGAGACATAAAAGAAAGAAGAAATTTAATAACTGCAATGCTTTTATTTTCAATCTTCTCTCTTTCAAGTATGTTTTTTTCTCATAATATATCTATGCTAATAATTTCTTCTTTTGCCGTTGGATTTACTTCAATTATCCCCCAGCTTGTTATACCTTTAGCTGCTCAGTTATCAGACCCGAAGGAGAGAGGTCGAACAATAGGTACAGTAATGAGTGGTTTATTAATTGGTATATTGGTATCACGTACATTTAGCGGTATTTTAGGTGGTTACTTAGGTTGGAGAATGGTATATTTTATTGCAGCAATTATGATGATACCTCTTATGATTACTTTAAGAAAATTAATACCCATACGTAAACCCATTTCTAACATTAAATATATTGAATTATTAAAATCAATGATACTACTAATAAAAACGGAATCCGTATTAAGAGAAGCATCTATTAATGGGGCTATGATGTTTGCAGCTTTCAGTGCATTTTGGACATCCCTTATATTTTTACTTGAAAGCTCTCATTACAATATGGGTTCTCAAGCTGCGGGCCTATTTGGATTAGTAGGAATCAGCGGTGCCTTGGCCGCCCCCCTAGTTGGAAGAATAGCTGATAAGAAAGGGCCTAGATTTGTTATAGAAATAAGCATTCTTTTTGTAATAGTTTCTTATATATTCTTTTTTCTATTTGGATTCAAAGTATATGGTTTGATTTTAGGAATTATATTACTTGACTTAGGAGTTCAATCCAGTAATATTTCCAATCAAACCAGGGTACATTCTATGAATGAAGAAGTACGCAACAGAATTAATGCTATATATATGGTAAGCTTCTTTTTAGGAGGAGCATTAGGTTCTTTTCTAGGGTCTTATAGTTACGCATACTTTGGATGGTATGGAGTTTGTACTTTTGGAATAGTAACTCAACTTATAGCATTTATTGTCCATAAAACCGCAAAATAATTTTCTAAATTTTATAAAAATATTATGAGGAGGATAAAAAATGAATTTAATAACTATAGATCAAGAGAAATGTATCGAATGTTGAATTTGTATAAATGAGTGCCCTGAACAAATCTTGATAATAGTTTATATGTGAGTAAACGCATATTTTTCTGGTTTATTAATGTTTTAATCCGATTCAACACTCTATTATATATTTGAAATCCAGTCATATCAATGGTTTCAAAGAAAGTCTCGGTTACTTATGGTACAGTTCCCCACATCTAATTCTTAATTCTCTTACAAACGGGAAAAACCCACAACATTTCTGTTGTGGGTTTTATTGGTGGAGGCGGAACGCATAATGCCAAATCCACAATGGTAATATTATTTTATAATTAATTTCTTAGGAAAGATGATCTATCTTCACCTGAAACCAGAATGTACTACCTTTACCAATACCAACCTGTGACTCCACTTCATAATTAATAGCATTGATTAATAGATTATAGAGTACTTGTGTAATTCTGGTTTCATCCATAATAATCTGTGTTTGATCCGGAGTAATCTCATCTGGAAAATCATGTATCATTTCTGCATAGCTATAAATAAGGCTCAGGGGAGTTCGTAAATCATGTGATATATTGGCCAAAAGTTCACGCCGTAATGCTTCCACTGTGTTCAGCTCAGCTGCGGCGGTATTCAGCGTATCAGAAAGTTCTCTGATTTCAAGGAATCCCTTTCCGTTAAAATGTATATTGTAAGCAAAATAAAATGAAAATCACTTATTCAACAATTTTATAATACGCTCTGGCAGTCAGAGAAAATACAATTGCATAAATTACTGCAAAAACAAGTATTGTCATTACAGTAGACAGCATAAATAAAGATACATTTTTCAAATTAAATAAAGCGAGAAGTTTTGTAATCATTGGGAATGCAAAGGCAATATGGATTACTGCAGCAGCAAGAGGCAGGAAAAATACCATTAGTACCTGACTTCTTATAGTTTTCTTTATATCACGTCTACTCATTCCTACTTTTTGCATAATCTCAAAGCGTTCCTTATCATCGTATCCTTCAGATATTTGTTTATAATAAATAATCAAAACTGTTGCCATTAAAAATAATGCACCTAAAAAGATACCTAAAAAGAACAGACCGCCATATAGCATGAAGAATTCTTGTTTACTTCCTGCAGCGCTATCAATGTGCACCTTAATATTGCTTTCCTTAAATTTATCCTTCAACTTGTTAGACAGTGCTAATATCTCCTTATCCTTACCTTGAATATCAACTCCAATTGAATATTCTTTAGTTCCACTTTTTCCTATGGCATTTATATCATTTACAAAGAGTACATAAGTATCTACCATATCGTCCATTCCATAATTCAATCCTAGTATAGGTTTATCTATTACTTGTTTGAGCTTCAAGGTTTTATCTTCAATAGTAATACCATTTTTATCTAAATTTTTAACCTTAGAGTAGAGGATTGCTTCATCATCAGCAAGGGTAATATTCTTTCCTTCTAATCTGTTATAATCGGAAATAGGAATAAGGGTAATCAAATTAACCTTTGAGCTCATATTTGTATTACTGGTTATTGAAAACTTATCATCTTTTTTAACAGCCGGAAAGCTATTATTCCAATAGTTAATCTTATTCTTTATACCTATGTTGCTATTTTTTGATTCAGCCTCTAAAATCTCATCTACCTTTTGTGCCTGACTGTTTGTAACTTGTGAAGCAGTCATTACTATATTTCTTGGATATCGGGTTCTTATAACGTCTTCCATTCCTACGTATAAAGCAACAGTAGTGGAAACCATCACAAGCACTGCAGTACTTAAGATACAAATATTTGCAAGTCCCACAGCATTTTGCTTCATTCTGTACATCATACCGGAAACTGAGATGAAATTACTTGTGTTATAGTAAAACCTTTTATTTTTTTTTAGAGCCTTTAATACTGTAATACTTCCTGATGTAAAAAGGGCATAGGTCCCTATCATGACTAAAATAACAGCAATAAAGAACATATTTAAAGCAGAAAGCGGCGATTTAACCTTCAAGGCTATTCCATATCCGGTACCAAGGGCTATAACTCCTATGAGAGTTATGATCCATTTGGTTTTTGGTTCTTTTTCTCCGTGCTGCGTACCTTTTAAAAGTTCTATGGGATTTGACATTTTAATTTGAAATAAATTTGACAGCAAGGTTACGAAAAAAATCCCTATAAAAAGAATTAAGGTTTTTATTACAGATGGTACTGAAACATAAAAGCCAAAGGCCACTTTAAAATTAAGAATCTTCAAAAGCAAAAGAAACATAAGCTTATTCAGTATAATCCCAGCAATAAGTCCGGCTGCTAAACTAATTACTGAAGTAAAAATGCACTCATAGAACATCACTTTTGCAATATGTTTTTTCTCAAGTCCTAACACATTATACAGTCCAATTTCTTTTTTACGTCTTTTGATCAAAAAACTGTTTGTATAAAAAAGAAATATGGCTGAAAAAATTCCTATTACTATTGTTCCCAAAAAAAGTATACTTTTCAGGCCTGCAGAACCACTCATACCATCCAATCCCTTATTTATTGAAAGAGCATGCATAATATAAAACATTGCTATGGTACATATACATGTAATAATAAATGGAAAATATGTTTTACTGTTGTTTTTGATATTTATTGCCGCTAACCTTGGATAAAACAGCCTATTCATTTATACCACCTCCAGTGGTAATAACCGTAAGGGTATTAGAAATCTTTTCAAACATCTCTTCATTAGACATTGAGCCTTTATAAAGCTGGTGGAATACTTCACCATCCTTAATAAAAAGTACTCTCCCGGCATGACTGGCTGCTTTAGTACTATGTGTAACCATAACTATGGTCTGGCCTTCCCTATTAATCTCGGAAAATAATTTTAACAGCTGATCTGTAGATTTGGAATCAAGTGCACCTGTTGGCTCATCTGCTAAAATGAGCTGCGGAGCTGTAATCAAAGCTCTGGCAACTGCCGCCCTTTGCTTTTGCCCTCCAGATACTTCATAGGGATACTTCTCTAATATATCTTTTATACCTAATTTCCCAGCTATGGGCATTAATCTTTTTTCCATTTCCTCATAGGACTTTCTAGATAAAACAAGGGGTAAAAATATGTTATCTTTTATAGAGAATGTATCAAGAAGGTTAAAATCTTGAAATACAAACCCTAAGTTATCTCTGCGAAATGCAACTATTTCACTTTCTTTAATTGCTACAATATTTTTATCCTGAAGCAGAACCTCACCACTAGTAGGCTTGTCTAAGGATGCCAGTATATTAAGCAGTGTAGTTTTTCCTGAACCGGACTCTCCCATAATTGCAACATATTCGCCCTTTTCTACTGAAAATGTTACATTAGTTAGTGCTTGAACTTGATTTCCTCCAAATCTTGTAGTATATATTTTTTTTAAATTATTTACTTCTAATAACTTCATTCTTTTTCCTCCTTTTAGTGGGAACACGGGGTACTCTAAAACGGCTCACTGTCCTTGGTCACAGTACCCGTAATAGTCCATTTATGACTTTTACCTCCCCATCAGCTTGACTATATTCTAATTGTAATAAAAAAAGAAATGCCCAGCCATAACATTGCCTTACATTTCTCCTTTTAACCTTACATTTAAGTAAGGTTTATTCAATTATAGTTTTTATAGAAGAAAGATAGATTTTTACTTTTGTGCCAACATTAATCTTAGACTCAATGGTTATTTTATGGGAAAGTTTATCTAATATCTTTTTGCAAAGATAAAGTCCAATTCCAGTTGCCTTTTTATCCATTCGTCCATTATACCCTGTAAAACCTTTTTCAAATACTCTTGGCAAATCCTCTTCTGCAATTCCTATTCCTGTATCCCTAATTACCAGTACCTTTTCTTCAGTATCCTCCATATATATTGATATTTTGCCACTGCTTGTATACTTTAGAGCATTAGATAATATCTGTTCAATTACAAATACCATCCACTTTTCATCTGTTAATACCGTACAATCCATTTCTTTTAGATCAAGTACTATATTCTTTCTAATAAACATGTAAGCATATTTTCTAACGCTCTGTCTTACCATATCTAATAAGCTGTACTTTTGAAGAAGTAAATCCGATGATGCACCATCTATCTTTAAATAGCCCAGCACCATTTCAACATATTGCTCGATTCTAAAGGTTTGTGTTAACAATTCCTTATTTTCTTCACTGTGATCGGTTTGCAGCAGTAATCTCATTGCAGCAATTGGAGTTTTAATTTGATGTGCCCAAAGTGTATAGTAATCTATCATTTCTGTATGTTTAATATCTATCTTTGAGATCAGCTCCGTACTTTGCTCATTAAGTGCTTTTAAAATATTTTGGTAATCAGCTTCAATCAAATTTTTAGCTGATTGCATTTTATCTATGCCAGCGCTGATTTGCTTTTCAAGAATGCATAACTCTTTATGCTTTTTATAATACTTAATAAAATCATAAAATATGAATATAGATCCTACACAGGCTGATAATAAAAATGCATATACTATTGACTCAAAGGGCAAAGAATATAAAGAAAAAACCATAAGAAATATAGAAAGAAAAACACTGTCCATTACTATTGTTTTCTTGTGATCTTTAATATACCATAATAAAATCCTTAAAAAAGATTTTTCTTTCATATTATTCCACCATATACCCCATGCCCTTTTTTGTTTTAACTAAGTCACAAATACCTGCATCTGCAAGTTTTTTTCTCAGACGAGTAACATTAACAGTTAAAGTGTTATCATCTATGTAGCTGTCACTTTCCCAAAGTCTAGTCATAATATCATCTCGAGAGATAGCTTTGCCAATATTCTCAAATAAAATTTGCAGGATCTTAAATTCATTTTTGGAAAGCTCAATTTTTTTATTTTCATATTCCAGCATTGCACTACTAAGGTTTAAAACTAAACCGTTATGCTCTATTACGTCCATTTTCCCTCCAAAAGAATATGTTCTTCTCAGTAGTGCCTGAACCTTTGCCACAAGAATATTTAAGTCGAAAGGCTTTGCAATAAAGTCATCACCGCCCATATTTACGGCCATAATAACATTCATATTATCAGACATAGACGAAATAAAAATTATAGGCACACTTGATATTTTTCGAATTTCGCTGCACCAATGATACCCATTGAAAAAGGGTAAAGATATATCCAAAAGCACAAGATGTGGATCAAACTGTACAAATTGTGCTATAACATCCTTGAAATCAATTATAAATTCAGTTTCATAATTCCACTGACATAAACTACTTTTCATTGATTTTGCGATTACCATATCATCTTCAACAATCAGAATTTTGTACATATTAAACTCCCATACAATTCCTTTATGAATATTTAATCTTTTCATTATTATATCATAATTTTGCATGGTTGGTGGAGCTCTACCCTGGCTAAGCAAAAAATCATAACTACCGGCTTAGTGAAGTGGTTTTATTGGTTGAGGCGAACCGAGTCTAACTTCTTTAGAAAAAAGTGCACATCATTTATGGCAAAGTTCACCATACATATTCTTAAATTTGTTTGTATTTAATCGCTTTTCTACAGAATTATCAGTTTCCCATAATTAGCCTAAATTGAATCTGCATTACTTAACACATCATATGCATTTTGGATTTTTTTCTTTTCACCTAATTATGTCCAAAAAAGCAATTCTGCTTTTAACATGAAAAGATTCTTCCTTATAATTATGCAAATAAAATAGAAGCCGCTGCACAGCTATTTTATTAGCTGTACAGCAGAGGCTTCTATTTCGCTATTTTCTTCGACCAATCATTAATAAGAGTGTTAGCATCAGAATTCAAGGCATTTTTTGCATTTTCTGATATATGGCTACTCATAGGTTCATTATTAAGAAGCTTTATAAAGTCTCCCAAATGGTTTATAGCTTGATCATATTGTTTATCATTATAAAACTTTTCTGCTTGTTTAAGACTATTATTTAATTGAGGAACTAATGGACCGGATAGTTCTCCTGAAGACATATAACCATTAATTAATCTTCTTATAGAATCTATACTTGTATTTATGTTAACCGTAATCTTATTAGATACTGCAGTTGCACCATTAAGTGATGCTGTAGCGCAAATATCTGTAGTTCCAACATTTTTACCTGTTATTACTCCATTTTCTACAGAAGCTACATCTGGATTTGACGAAGTATAACTCACGGTAGCATTTGTAAAATCCACAGGAGTACCATTTAAAAAGGTTCCAGTTAAATTGATATTAGCTGTCAAATTTCTCTGTAACGAGGTATTATCAACAGTCATATTAATTGAAAATGGATAGCTAAGCCCGTAGCCAACCCGGTATAAATATGTTTTATTATTATATCCAGTTACACCGTCCGGTATATCAGTAGGCAGCTTTCCAGTTGGATTAATTAATCCGAATATAGCTCTTATACCAGATATCAAATTTTGTTGATTGGCATATCTTCCGTATGTGGCTATATAAGCGCCTACATTTGGTATAGACATAATATCATATGGATTAACCATTGAAATGGCAACAAGGGGTACATTTTTACTGTTTGAATTATAGGCAATTACATTCTGTGGAAATGTTGTATAGTAATTAGCCCCTGGTATAGTACTGTTTTGGTCAAAGCCATAAGTCCCCAGTACTACATAGTTGGCACTATCTATAGCATTTTTCATGTCTGTTGTAAATGAACTACCATAGGTAAATGTTTTAATATTAACGCCGGTTAATTTTCTTGTATTAATTACTTCATTCATAGAATTTGCCATAAGAGTAGTTCTATCAGATAATGGAGAAAATATTACTACAGTATCATTATTTTTCAGGTTAAAAGGAAGTACATTATTATCATTTTTTACTAGTGTTATAGCTTTGTTTGATGCTTCTGTTTCAATTGCTTTGTGGTTAGCAGAACCAACTATAGCAAGTGCGTCTGAAACCTTCTCATCGACTGTTCTGGTATCAGTGTTGCCAGAAGGATTGTATATGCCTCTTCTTATTTTTAATGCAATTATCCTTTGAGCAGACTCATCTATTCTTGATTCAGAAATATCACCGTTCTTTACTGCATTTATAACTCCCTGGAATACTTGATCAAGATTTCCTATATCACTTGTCCTTGTTACTGATGCAGGCATAAGTAAAATATCTGTACCAGCTTTTATAGCCATAATTGATGCTTGTACCGGTCCAAAGTTTTGAGTTATTGCCCCCATATTCATAGCATCAGTTGTAATAACACCTTTAAATCCCATCTCAGTTCTCAAAAGGTCTGTTAATACTTTATGAGAAAGAGTTGCTGGTAAGTTAATAGTGCTGCCATCCTTTATGGATATTGCAGTAGAATTATCAACTGCAGGAAATTCTACATGCGCTGTCATTATCATATCTATTCCATTATTTATTGCAGTCTGGAAAGGTACTAAATCCAGATTATGCATTGTATCTAAGTCATGGGTTACAATTGGAAGTCCTAGGTGGGAATCTGTTGATGTATCTCCATGTCCCGGAAAATGCTTGCCAGTGGCTCCTACTCCAGCATCGTGTAGTCCGTTTATAAATGCAGTTCCCATTTTGGATACCAGCTGAGGATCACCACCAAATGATCTTACACCAATTACCGGATTAAAAGGATTTATGTTGCAATCCAAATCAGGTGCAAAATCTTCATTTATACCAATAGCTTTTAATTCTTCTCCCATAGCTTTTCCAACTTTGTAAGCTTCTTGCGGATCATTAGTAGCGCCCAAAGCCATATTACCTGGCATAACTGTACCCTGACCAAGCCTTCTTACTGAACCGCCTTCTTGATCTGTGCTAACTATTAATGGAATTTTTGCTCCTGTATTTTGTAATTTTCCAACTGCATTTTGCAATCCATCAACTAGCCTTACAGATGCATCCGTAGTATAAAGATTGTTTGCAAATAGTATTACCCCACCAAGATGGTACTGCTTTATAATATTTCCCACCTCATCATTGTATACTGTAAAATCTTTGTCATTCCAAGTCCTGAAGTCAGGCATGAACATTTGTCCAACTTTTTCCTCCAATGTCATATTTGCAACTATAGCAGCAGCTTGGCCCTCTGGTGTCTGACTTGTCTGATTTGTTCTATCTGTAGCTGCAAATACTGACTGATAGTTAAAGGAAAGCATTAGCATTGACAAAATAACGGAAAAGAGTTTCTTTTTTGTTTTCCAGTTTAACATTATTCACCCTCCAATTACTTTTTTCAATTTTTAAAGCTTCAATATCAAATTTATATAAAGCATTAGAAATATGATTGAACCCATTGTTTTTCCATAAAAATAAATATATTTATCACCTCTTTAAACATATGGTAATTTAACGAATAGTATTATCCTTTAAAATGATGAAATCCAGTTAATAGTTTATAAACTATAAAATAATAAAAGCCAAAAGAAAGTAAATACTTTCCTTTGGCTCTTGCCTTCTAATAAAGAAGTTACACGCCATGGCAAAACATTGTTTATATTTATGTTATACCACATTATTACATATTTGTAAATAGAATGTAACATGTTTAATTCACTATATTTTTTAGTTTGCTTACCTGATCCCATTGTAAAAATTGGTAACATAATGGCTAGTCTTTATTTATATACAAAGCAAATGAAACATGTTATCATATAAATCATATAATCTGAAAGGAGTTTGCAGCATGGTTTTCAAACTTGATTCAATTCAAACACTTGCATTAGCAGTATTCGTATTAATTATTGGAGATTTATTGAGAAAAAAAATTAAATTGCTTGAACACTTTTGCATTCCTGCACCGGTTATTGGAGGTATTCTATTTTCTGTAATTTCATTATTAGGTTTTACCTGTAAGGCTTTTACATTTGAATTTGATGAAACCTTAAAAAATGTATTCTTAATAGGATTCTTTACCACAATTGGTTTCACTGCAAGTCTTAAATTATTGAAAAAAGGCGGTATACAGACATTCATCTTCCTTCTTGTGAGTATGGTTCTGGTTATTGGACAAAATGTATTAGGAATCGGATTAGCTAAGCTATTCAATTTGCATCCTTACATTGGTTTGGCTACTGGATCAACTCCTCTTGTGGGTGGTCCAGGGACATCTGGTGCTTTTGGTCCTTTATTTGAGCAAGCTGGCGTAAAAGGAGCTGCCACAGTTGCTATGGCAGCAGCAACCTTTGGATTGGTGATGGGATCACTAACTGGTGGACCTATTGGAAAAGCTCTAATTGAAAAGAATAAGCTTGTAGATAACAGTGAAATAGATTGCCAAGATGAAGTTTCTATTGATAAACTAATAAATCTTGATTCAGATTCATTGTTGAAATCAGCTATAATTATTGTAATTGCAATGGGTATAGGTACAATTATTTCAAAATGGTTTGTAGATATGGGTTTGACATTTCCACCTTATATCGGAGGTATGCTAGCGGCAGCCATTATTAGGAATATTTATGATTTTACTAATAAAGAATTAGTTCTTGAAGGAATTGAATCGCTAGGAAACATTTGTTTAGCTTTCTTTTTATCTATGGCATTGATGTCACTTAAATTATGGCAATTAGCAGATCTAGCATTGCCAATTATGGTTATACTGTTGGCTCAAGTAGTATTGATGTCAGTATTTACATATTTTGTTGTATTCAGGGTAATGGGCAAAGATTACGATGCTGCAATTATGGCCTCTGGTACTTGTGGATTTGGGCTTGGAGCAACGGCAAATGCAATGGCAAATATGGAGACTCTCACAGAAAAATACAATAAAAAAGCACCGAGAGCGTTTTTTGCTGTACCGCTTGTGGGCTCTCTATTCATAGATTTTTTCAATGCTTTTGCCATAACCTTTTTCATGAATATGTTCAAATAGTTGCAGGAATAGTCATTATAACATTATTATATGGGAAAAGCCCTGGACTAATTAATAGTCCAGGGTTTTATTGGTGGAGGCGGTGGGTGTCGAACCCACGTCCGAAAGCAGTAACCCCTGGGCATCTCCGAGTGCATTCCTTAATTTAACATTCCCTCTATCTAACGCCTAAGGACAGGCTTCAGATTTCAGTAGCTTCATAAATTCCGTTTCTAACTCAAAGCTTTGTTAGACTCGTTTCCCCGCTGTCGACGCCCATTCCTAAGCCGCGGGACTCAAAGGATGAACGTAGCAGACTAAGCTGCTAAAGCTAAATTATCGTTTGCGTTTAAATTTAATCCCATAGTTTTTTAACGCGGGCCCACAGGTTCCCTCGACTCGCTTCCCAGACGCAACTCACCCCCGTCGAAACCAAGTACGCCCCCATGATTTCATTGACAGTTAATAATGAATAATTATTTTATTCATTATAGCTACATCGCAAACTATAAATTATATTAAGTTTTATATTTACTATCAGCATTGCTGCCGGTGAGTATTATATTACATCAAAATAGATTATTAATCAATAAGTAAATACTTCTTATTGATTACAAAATTGCATTTCAAACTAATATTTGGTTCTTTCTTTCATTTGTCTGTCTATATCAATTTTGGCTGCTTTTTCAAGCATTGCATCTCTCTTGTCATAATCCTTTTTACCCTTTGCTACTGCCAGGTTAACTTTTACTCTTCCATCTTTCAAATACAATGAAAGCGGTACTAAAGTGTACCCTTTTTGAGCTGTAAATCCTAATAATCTACTTATTTCGCTTTTATGCATTAATAATTTTCTTTCTCTAAGTGGATCTTTATTAAATATATTTCCTTTTTCATATGGACTTACATGCATATTTCTTACAAATACTTCACCATTTACAATATCTGCATAGCTGTCTTTAAGATTTGCCCTTCCTGCTCTGATAGACTTTACCTCTGTTCCTACTAATTCTATACCGGCCTCAAAGCTTTCTTCAATAAAGTAGTCATGGCGAGCTTTTCTGTTTTCTGCTAATGTTTTGTTTTGTCTTTCCTTTGCCATATAAACACCCACTTTTTTACTCTAGAATTATTTTACTAAAATTAAATACTTTAGTAACTAATTATACTAAATTAACACACTAAAGTCAAGGAACAGAGGCTTTGCACTATGCTTTACCTTAGTTTTCTTTCAAATTCCTCTACAGGTATTGCATGTTCTTCTAATTTACTATTTTCACTTTCTTCATTATTATTTTCTTGTAATTTACCAGCTTTATTTATTTCTTCTTTAGCATTTCCATTATCATTTTCCGTAACTAAATCAAAGTAGATTTCGTGCAGCATCATATCCACCTTTGCTACTTTTATTCTAACTTCATCACCTAATCTATATATGTTTTTTGTTCTTTCACCAATTAAGCATAGGTGTCTTTCATCATAAATATAGTAATCATCATGTAAATTACTAATATGAACAAGACCTTCAATTGTATTAGGTAATTCAACAAACATTCCAAAGTTAGTCACTGAAGAAATAATTCCAGAAAACTCTTCTCCTATTCTCTCAGACATATACTCAGCTTTCTTTAAGTCATCCACTTCTCTTTCAGCATCCTGGGCAATAATTTCTGTTTCAGATGATTGTTTTGAGGCAACTTCTACCTCCCCAGTTAATCTGTTTGTTCTTTTTTCATCTATGCTGCCATTAATGTATTCCTTGATTATTCTATGAATAATTAAATCAGGATATCTTCTTATTGGAGATGTAAAATGGCAATAATACCTTGCTGCCAGTCCAAAGTGTCCTACACATTGAGGAGAATACTTTGCCTTCATCATAGATCTTAATAATAATGTGCTTACAACTGTCTCTTCTTTCTTTCCCTTTACCTTTTCAATTATTTCCTGAAGTGCCTTTGGGTGTACTTCCTGACCTAATCTCAGTGCATAACCCAGATTATGAGCAAACTCACTGAAATGAAGCAGTTTTTCTTCATCTGGCTCTTCATGGATTCTATATACAAAGGGAACATTTGCCCAAAACATGTGCTCTGCAATGGTTTCATTACATACCAGCATGAACTCTTCAATTATCCTATTTGCTATTGCTCTTTCATATGGTTTTATTTCTACTGGCTTTCCAAGTTCATTTAAGATAATTTTACATTCTTGAAAATCAAAGTCTATAGCGCCTCTATTTATTCTCTTCTTATATAATATTTCACATAATTCCTCCATAGTTTTGAACTCTTCAAGTAAATAAGCATATCTTTCCATTTGTTCAGCATCTTTATCTCTCAGTATCTTTGTAACATTAGTATATGTCATTCTTTCACTGGTTTTTATTATACTTTCGCAAATATCATGATTTACAACCTTACCAGTTTTATCAATTTCCATAAAACAGCTTAATGTAAGCCTATCAACTCTTGGATTTAAACTGCATATACCATTTGATAACTCCTTAGGAAGCATAGGTATAACTCTATCAATTAAATATACTGAAGTACCTCTTTTTAGTGCTTCTCTATCAAGTGGGTTCTTCTCCTTAACATAATTTGATACATCTGCTATATGTACACCTAGATAAAAATTTCCATTGGGCAGTTTTTCTATGGATATGGCATCATCTAAATCCTTTGCGTCCTCTCCGTCAATTGTTACTATTTTAAGATTTCTCAAATCCCTTCTTCTCTCATATTCCTTTTCTGGTATTTCTTCAGGAATGTTTTGAGCAAAGCTGCTAACCTTAGTCGGGAACTCTTCTGGCAGAGAAAATTTTTTAATGATAGTCAGAATATCTATACCCTTATCACCTTTTTTACCTAATATTTCTGCAATTTTTCCCTCAGGATTTCTCCTGCTTTCAGGCCAGGTTGTTATTTTGGCTATTACAATTTGCCCTGTTTTAGCCCCATTTCTATTTTCCTTGGAAATAAAGATATCATGTGACATCCTTTGATCCTCTGGTACTACAAACCCAAAATTTTTACTGTCTTCATACACCCCTATAATAGTTTTATTAGCCCTTTCCAGTATTCTTATTATTTCACCTTCGCACTTTTTACCACCATTTTCTTCTTTTAGTATTTTGGCAATAACTTTATCTCCGTGCATAGCTCCATTTACATTACTGGATGGTATAAATATATCCGGCCTCTCAACTTCAGCAATTACAAAGCCGAAACCTTTGTGATGCCCCTGAAACTTTCCTACCACTAAGCCCATTCTGTCTGGTATGCCATAGTGCTCAGTTCTATTCTTAACTATCTGACCATCCTTTTCCATTTGGTTTAGAAGTTCTTCAAATTCAGATCTCTCTTTTTTCTTAATGTCAAATATTTTTGATAGTTCATTTATGTCCATAGGTTTATATGCTAATTCCTGCATAAATGCTAACAAATTTTCTCTAATATTCATTAAAATCCACCTCCTGCACTTTCTTTTAATAACTTGCTATTACATAATGTATATTTTCCACCAAAATGCAATAAATATTCTTATATATAAATTGGACTTACTATTCTAAAAATTATAATAGTAAGTCCAAAAAAATTATTTAATTAAACCCAATAATATACCGCCATATTTTAATATAATCGGTGCAAATACAAGAGAAACTATTGTCATCAGTTTAATTAATATATTCATTGATGGACCTGCAGTATCCTTAAATGGATCTCCTACAGTATCACCTACTATTGATGCTTTATGGGCATAGCTTCCTTTGCCTCCGTGTTCACCGCTTTCAATATACTTTTTAGAGTTATCCCAGGCACCGCCTGCATTGGCCATTAAAATAGCTACTAATACACCTGTAGCCACTGCACCAACTATTAACCCAGCTAGGGCATCTGCTCCAAGAAGCAGGCCTGTTGCAATAGGTGTAACTATTGCAAGTATTCCTGGCAGCAGCATTTCTTTAAGGGCTGCCGCTGTTGAAATATCAACACATTTTTTATAATTTGGGGTAGCTTTTCCTTCCATAATTCCCTTTATATTTTTGAACTGCCATCTTACTTCCTCTATCATCTCATTTGCTGCTTTACCAACAGATTCCATGGTCATAGCAGCAAATAAGAATGGAAGCATTGCACCAATAAATAATCCAACTAAGGTAAATGGATTTAATAAATCTATTATTTTCAAGTTTACTGCTTGAGCATAGGAAGCAAACAAAGCTAATGCTGTTAATGCAGCTGATCCTATGGCAAAGCCTTTTGCAATAGCCGCAGTTGTATTCCCCACAGAATCTAATTTATCTGTTATATTTCTGACCTCCTCAGGTAAGTTTGACATTTCTGCTATACCACCGGCATTATCAGAAATTGGTCCATATGCATCTACTGCAACAGTTATTCCTGTTGTGGACAGCATTCCAACAGCTGCAAGGGATACCCCGTACAATCCCATAACAGCATTGGATGATCCATCCATAGCATAATAAGAAATAATAACTCCCACTGCAATAAGTATCATTGGCCACATTGTAGAGTACATTCCAACAGCTAATCCAGATATAATTGTAGTAGCTGGACCAGTTTCAGATTGATCAGCTATTTTTTTAACTGACTTATAATCTGAGGATGTATATATTTCTGTTATTTTTCCAATTAATAATCCAACTATTAATCCAGCCGCCACGGCAAAAAATGCTTTTAGATTTCCAAAAATGTTCATACTCAAAATTGCCCCTGCTATAACTACAATAGCACCGCTAATATATGTGCCTAGATTTAATGCCTTCTGAGGATTGTCCGATTTGCTGTTTCTTCCAACAAGTATTCCAATAATTGAAGAAATTATGCCAATTGAGGCTAATATAAATGGATATATGATTCCTTCACTATTTTTATATAATATGGTTCCAAGTGTAAGCGCTGAAATAATTGATCCCACATAGGATTCAAATAAATCAGCTCCCATTCCTGCCACATCACCCACATTGTCACCCACATTATCTGCAATAACTGCTGGATTTCTAGGGTCATCTTCGGGTATTCCAGCTTCAATTTTTCCAACTAAATCAGCTCCTACATCAGCGGCTTTGGTATATATTCCGCCGCCAACACGGGCAAATAATGCAATAGAACTTGCTCCAAACCCAAAGCCAGTAACAAATTCTACATTGCCCCCGAAAATGTAATAGAGAATTCCTAAGCCAAAAACACCTAGACCAACAACACTCATACCCATAACTGAGCCTCCTGAGAATGCTATCTTAAGTGCTTGATTTTGACCATATTTAGATGCTGCCTCAGCAGTTCTAACATTGGCTTTAGTAGCCACATTCATTCCAAAGAAGCCTGCAAGTATTGAAAATGTAGCTCCAAGAGTGAAACATACAGCGGTCTGCCAATTCAAAAAAGACACTATTACTGCATCTACAACTAGAATAAATACTATAAGATACTTATATTCTCTAGTTAGAAAAGCCATAGCGCCTTCATGAATATAGCCGGATATTTCCTTCATTCTTTCATTGCCCGGGTCTTGTTTGACAATACTACTAGCTAAAAAGTATGCAAAGGTAAGTGCCAAAAGGCCTGCCACTACAGTGAAAATAATATAATTATTCAACATGAGTCGCCCCCTAAGATATTAATTTTTAGACTTCTATTAATAGTATGTCTATGAAGTTAGTTTTATAATATAACAGCTATTTTAAAATATTTTGTGCGATTGCTATAGCTGCAAAAATTATAGCCAATACAATAGTTGCTTTGGATAATACTGCTTCAGAAGTTCTAGATTTATTTTTTGCAAAAAAAGTATCGCTAGCTCCTCCTGTAAGACCGCTTAATCCGTCTGTTTTACTTGGTTGAACTAAAACTATTGCTATTAGTGCAATTGAAATAATTATTTGAAAAACTATAAGAGCTGTTTTCATAATGCCACCTCCAAATTATTTATGTTAATTGACTTTAGTATTACATATAAATTTATTGTAACATATGTAAGTGAATTCCTCAACTATTGTTAAAGTTTTTTTACATATAAAGGAAGCACTAAATAGTAGTGCTTCCCTGAATTTATTATTTACCTATATTGTAGAAAGATTTTAATCCTCTAAATTCTGCAGCATTTTCTAGATCTTCTTCTATCCTAAGTAATTGATTATACTTAGCAACTCTCTCCGTTCTTGCTGGAGCTCCGGTTTTAATTTGTCCTGCATTTACAGCTACAACTAAATCTGCTATTGTAGTATCCTCTGTTTCACCGCTTCTGTGAGAAACTACTGCAGTATATCCTGCTCTCTCAGCCATTTCAATAGCATTCAAAGTTTCAGTTAATGTTCCAATCTGATTAAGCTTTATAAGGATAGAATTTGCAACTCCCTTTTCTATACCCATGCTTAATCTCTTTGTATTTGTAACGAATAGGTCGTCTCCAACCAGCTGAATTTTGTTCCCTAATTTCTCAGTTATTAACTTCCAGCCTTCCCAATCCTCTTCTGCCATTCCATCTTCAATTGATATAATTGGATACTTGTTAACCAGGTTCACATAATAATCAACCATTTCTTCTGGTGTTAGAACTTTTCCTTCGCTCTTCAAATTGTATTTACCATTTTCATAAAACTCTGATGAAGCTGGGTCAAGAGCAATAAATAAATCTTTTCCTGGAGCATATCCTGCTTTTTCAATTGCCTCAACGATGATTTGAATTGCTTCTTCATTTGACTTCAAATTTGGTGCAAATCCGCCCTCATCACCGACTCCTGTATCATATCCTTTTGATTTTAAAATTGACTTTAAGGAATGGTATACTTCAGCACTCATTCTGAGAGCTTCACTAAAGCTTGGTGCTCCAGCCGGCATAATCATGAACTCCTGTAAATCCACATTATTGTCTGCATGTTTTCCGCCATTAATTATATTCATCATTGGAACTGGAAGCACTTTTGCATTAACTCCGCCTACATATTGATACAAATTTAGTCCCAGATATTGTGCAGCTGCCTTAGCACAGGCAAGTGATACTCCAAGCATTGCATTGGCTCCAAGGTTTTCCTTGTTATCAGTGCCGTCTAGTGCTATTAGCGCTTTATCAATTTTAACTTGATCAAAAACATTCATACCTATTAGTTCTTGTGCTATTGAGTTGTTCACATTATCAACTGCTTTTAAAACGCCTTTTCCGTTATACTTTGTCTTGTCATTATCTCTTAGTTCTACAGCTTCAAATATTCCTGTCGAAGCTCCTGATGGTACTGATGCTCTTCCAATTGTTCCATCCTCAAGAACCACCTCAACTTCTACAGTAGGGAAACATCTAGAATCTAATATCTGTCTTCCTATAACATCTACAATTTCAACATAATTTTTCATTACTTTACCCTCCTATTGAGTTTTACCATAGTTATAATATTTTTATTTTATTAAACTTTTTCCAGTCATTTCTGCTGGAATTTCAAGATTCATTACCTGCAGCATGGTTGGTGCAATATCAGCAAGAATACCGCCTTTTCTTAATTCCTTAGCATCTTTGCTAACATACACAAATGGTACTGGATCAGTAGTATGAGCTGTCATTGGATTTCCTGTAGAATAGTCCACCATTACCTCTGCATTTCCATGGTCTGCTGTAATAAATACAGTACCCTGCTTTTCTAATATTTTTTCTACAACCTTCCCTAGGCATTCATCCACAGCTTCAATAGCTTTTTTAGCTGCTTCAAATATTCCTGTATGTCCAACCATATCTGGATTTGCATAATTTAAAATTATCATATCATACTGATCTGAATCTATTCTCTTTAATAATTCAGCAGTAACCTCATAAGCACTCATTTCAGGTTTTAAATCGTAAGTGGCTACTTTAGGTGAAGGAATCAAAGCTCTATCTTCATTTTTATTTGGGGTTTCAACGCCTCCATTAAAAAAGAAAGTTACATGTGCATACTTTTCTGTTTCTGCAATTCTTAACTGCTTCATACCCATCCTGCTTACATATTCACCAAGTGTATTGGGATAAGTTTCTGGACCGTATGCAATCTTTACATTTTCTATTGTGCTGTCATATTCAGTCATGCATACATAATTTAAGATTAGAGTTTCTCTTTTAAATCCTTCAAAGATCATATCATTAATTGCCCTTGTGATTTCTCTAGCTCTGTCAGGTCTGAAATTGAAGAAAATAACTGAATCATTATTTTCTATTTTAGCCTTTGGTGCGCCATTCTTTACTATTACAGTTGGGAGAACAAATTCATCAGTTTTGTTATCATGATAGGATTTTTCTATGGCCTCTACTGCACTTTCGGCCTCTTCGCCTTTTCCTAATGCCATGGCATTATATGCAAGCTGAATTCTTTCCCATCTTTTATCTCTATCCATTGCGTAGTATCTGCCTGATATAGTAGCAATTTCTCCTAGTCCAATTTCCTTCATAAAACTTTCAATTTCAACTATAAAATCTTTTGCTGATGAAGGCGGAACGTCTCTTCCATCCAGAAAAGCATGTAAATAAACTTTGTTCATCCCACTTTTCTTTGCAAATTTTAATATTCCTTTTAGGTGCTCTATGTGGGAGTGCACTCCTCCATCTGAAAGAAGTCCCATCAAATGAAGTGTGCTGTTATTTTCTTTTGCTTTATCCATTGCCCAGTTAATAGCCTCGTTATTAAAAAATGCTCCATCATCTATGTCTTTAGTTATTTTAGTCAATTGTTGATAAATTATTCTTCCAGCGCCGATATTCATATGCCCAACTTCTGAATTACCCATTTGTCCATTTGGTAATCCAACATCTAGTCCGCTGGCACTAATTTCTGTATGAGGATAATTTGAATAATATTTATCAAAATTAGGTTTATAAGCTGCCCTAACTGCATTCCCATCTACTTTTTCGCTTAGTCCAAAACCATCTAAAATCATTAACATTACGGGTTTTTTGCTCATTATAATTTCTCCATTTCCTTGTAATTCATTGGTAAATTAATAGTTAACTATAGCTGCAAAATCAGAAGCTTTTAAGCTTGCTCCCCCAACTAATGCTCCATCTATATCTGATTGTGCCATTTGAGCTTTTATTGTAGCTGGTTTTACTGATCCGCCGTATTGTATTCTAACCTTTTCAGAAATTTCAGCTCCAAACATTCCCTTAACTACTTTTCTGATGAATGCTATTGTTTCATTAGCTTGTTCGTCAGTTGCTGTCTTTCCAGTTCCTATAGCCCAAATTGGTTCATATGCTATTACCATTTTCTCTACTTCTTCACTTTTAAGTCCTGCTAAATCCAATTTAATTTGTCTTCCTATAACTTCTTCTGTTATATTTCCTTCTCTTTCAGCTAGACTCTCACCGCAGCACATTATTGGAATTAAACCATGTTCAAAGGCTTTTTTAACTTTCTTATTTACAGTTTCATCTGTTTCATTAAAATACTGTCTTCTTTCACTGTGTCCTATAATAACGTATTCTACTCCCATTTCTTTAAGCATTGATGGTGCTACCTCTCCAGTGAAAGCTCCGCTTTCTTCAAAATGCATATTTTGAGCTCCAACTTTAACGTTTGTTCCCTTAGCAGCTTTTAAAATTGCATCAAGACATACAAATGTTGGACAAACAACTACATCACATTTTGCATCCTTAACCATTGGAATTAATTCCTCTACTAATTTAACTCCTTCTGTAATAGTTTTATTCATTTTCCAGTTTCCAGCTATTATTGCTTTTCTCATTAAAATCATCCTCCAAAATTTATATTTACTTATTAATTATCAGTTTATTTACGCCATAACCCCTTATTTAAATTATATCACTAAATATAAATAAGTAAAGTTAAATGATAATTATTATCACTTAATAACAATCATTTATACAAAATTGAGAATTAAAAATTTATATAGTCCAATATTAACTATTCTAATTCTTAATTCTCAATTGTTAGCATCATACTATGGTATTATTTATCATTTAATGCTGCTATTCCTGGTAATTCCTTTCCTTCAAGGAACTCCAATGAAGCTCCGCCGCCAGTAGATATATGAGTCATTTTATCTCCAAATCCTAACTGATTTACTGCAGCTGCACTATCACCGCCGCCAATAACTGTAGTTGCATTTGATTCAGCCATTGCTTTTGCAACTGCAATAGTACCTTGTGCAAAATTAGCAAACTCAAATACTCCCATTGGTCCATTCCAAATTACTGTCTTAGCGTCTTTTATAGCATCAGCATATATTTTAGAAGTTTCTGTTCCAATATCTAATCCCATATAGCCTTCTGGTATATTCTGATCTTTAGTTGAAACTGGTGTTGTGTCTGCTGAGAATTCAGCTCCCACTATATTATCTACAGGTAATAATAATTTTACACCCTTTGATTTTGCCTTTTCGATCATTTCTCTAGCATAATCTACTTTTTCTTCTTCAACTAATGATTTTCCAATAGTGTATCCCTGTGCCTTTAAGAATGTATATGCCATTCCTCCGCCAATAATTAGTGTGTCAACTTTTTCTAATAAATTATTTATTACATTTATTTTATCTGAAACCTTGGCTCCTCCCAATATAGCTACAAATGGTCTTACTGGTTTTTCCACAGCATCACCTAAAAATTTTAATTCTTTTTGAATTAAATATCCACATACTGCAGTGTCTATAAAGTTTGTTACTCCTACTGTTGAACAGTGAGCTCTATGTGCTGATCCAAAGGCGTCGTTTACATATAAGTCTGCAAGTGATGCTAATTCCTTTGAAAAGTTTTCTTCATTTTTTCCTTCTTCTTTTCTATATCTTGTGTTTTCAAGTAATACTACATCCCCAGGCTTCATGTTGGCTACTGCTGCTTTAGCATTTTCTCCAACAACTAAGTCATCAGCAGCAAATACTACTTCTTTACCCAGCATCTCTGAAAGTCTTTTAGCCACTGGTGCTAATGTTAACTTTGGATCTGGTCCCTTAGCTTTTCCAAGATGTGAGCAAAGTATTAGTTTTGTTCCATTATTCATAAGGTATTTTATTGTTGGAAGAGCTCCCAATAATCTGCTTTCATCGGTTATTACCCCATCCTTTAATGGCACATTAAAATCACATCTAGCTAATACTCTTTTGCCTTTTACATCTACATCTTCTATTGTCTTCTTATTAAAGTTCATAACTACACCTCACTATTAATATTGTTTTGCTCTCAAATGTTAACTACTAACTATCAACTGAATAAAGGTCCGGCCTTATAGCCCAAACTACAAAACCAGACCTTCTTTATAATCATTTCCAACTATAAACCATTAACCATTTATTCCAAAATCAAATTAAAATTATAATCTATCTGCAACGAATTTTGTTAAATCAGCTAATCTGTGTGAATAACCATATTCATTGTCATACCATGAAACAACTTTAGCCATATTTCCTTCAATAACCATTGTTGACATTCCATCAACTATTGATGATCTTTCGTCTCCTCTGTAATCAACTGAAACTAGTGGTTCATCACTATATCCTAAAATGCCCTTCATATCAGTTTCAGCTGCTTTTTTGAATGCTGCATTAACTTCTTCAACTGTAACATTTTTTGATAATTCACATGTTAAATCTGTGCAAGAAACTGTAGGAGTTGGTACTCTTAATGAGAAACCATTTAATTTTCCTTTTAATTGTGGTAATACTAATGCAACTGCTTTAGCAGCTCCAGTTGTTGTTGGTATCATTGATTCACAAGCTGCTCTAGCTCTTCTTAAATCTCTGTGTGGAGCGTCTAGTAATCTCTGATCTCCTGTATATGAATGAACTGTTGTCATTAATCCTTTAACTATTCCAAATTCTCTGTCTAATACTTTAGCAAATGGTGCTAAACAGTTTGTTGTACATGAAGCATTTGAAATGATATTATGTTTTGCATTATCATAAACTTCTTCATTAACTCCCATAACTATTGTAACATCTTCATTTTTTGCTGGTGCAGATATAAGAACTTTTTTAACTGTCTTTCCTAAATGTGCATTAGCTTTTGTAGCATCTGTGAATAATCCAGTTGATTCAATAACTATTTCAGCTCCAACTGATGCCCAGTCAATATTCTTAGGATCTCTTTCTGCAAATATTTTAATTTCATTGCCATTTACAACTATTGAG
>JAQSXU010000344.1 GCA_029256485.1 Clostridiaceae bacterium | reverse complement strand
ATAAAAAGCGTCTTCAGCATTTCTTACTGAAAGTACCATTCTTGGTCCTTCTCCATGAGAAGCAGTAACTAAAAAGCTCAAATCACTTTGTTCTGTTCTAGTAGGAAGTCCAGTAGCAGGTCCAGGTCTTTGAGAATCTATTATTAGCAAAGGAGTTTCTGTTATACTCGAAAGTCCAATAGCTTCGACCATAAGTGAAACACCACCTCCAGAACTTCCAGTAGCTGATCTTGCACCTGCATAAGAAGCTCCAAGCGCCATATTTATAGCTGAGATTTCATCTTCTACTTGTTCAACTATTATTCCTGCATCCTTTTGAACTTTAGATAAATAAGTCATTATGCTTGTTGCAGGAGTCATAGGATATGCTGAATAAAAGCTTAGTCCACCTGCTAGTAGACCTAAAGCCAAAGCTTCATTACCAGAAATAAGAATGTTGTTATTATTTTCAGCTATAGAAAGATTAAAACGTTCTTTTGAAGCTTCGTATCCTCTTGTAAAAGCTAATTTGTTTGCTGCATATGTTTTTACGTCCCACTTTTTATTAAAGATAGAGTCTATATTATCTATCTTAAGATTAAAGAGCTTTGATAAAACGCCAACAGCAACTGTTCCAAAAGTTTTAGAATTACCAACTTCAGTAGATATTGCTTTAATTGGAAGCTTTAACACTCGTGAATCTTCCACATCAATACTTTCATCACAAATCACAATTCCAGTTTTATTTAATTTTTCAATGTGATTAACAATTGTATTTTTATCCATAGCTACAATTACATCTATTATAGAACTATGGGAAGTTATTTTTTCATCTCCAAATCTTATTTGAATAAAATTATGTCCACCTCTGACTCTAGACATATAATCTTTTGTGGTATAAAGATTATACTGACTTTTCTTAAGGATTTTTTCAAAGAGGGAACTTATAGTATCAATACCTTGTCCAGCAGAACCGCCAATTAAAATGTTATATTTCAATGTAAATCAACTCCTTTAAATAAATTATATTTATTAAAAATCATAATTGATAATAATTATCAGTTAATATTTATACTTATTATATCTCACCTTCTAATGTATTTCAATATATACCAAAAGAAATAATTATTAGAAAAGAGGTGTGTTATTAAAAACATGTAAGGATAATTGAAATGCAGAGAGTATCTAGGTGGTGTCGTTTTTTTACAATACAAATGCTATATTAATTGATAAAATATTTGTACTAATTTTTGAAATTTTAAGATAATGAAATAATTTCATTAAAAAGGGAAGGAAAAAGAAAAGTGACTAACAAAGATGATATAAAACTAATGCCCTTGTGCATTCCCTCTGAATGGAAAATTACATGGAATTGCTTTTTTCAAATTTCTATTGAAGATGCAAAAAGAGAATGTTCTTGGAATTCTTATTTTACAGAAGATTTATTGCTGATAAAAAGCTTTGACAAAAACATAATTATTGATTTAGGTTGGTTGCCAGATATGGATTTAAGTGGTCAGTATAAATTATGTATTTACAAACAAGAAGAGGAGGAACCTTTTATTGCTTTTGAAAGTCGTTTGTATGATGAAATTTCAGAAAGAATAAACAATTTTCTTGGAAAGTATAAAAATGAAGAAGAGGAAAGTGTTAAAGAAAAACTGTTTCCTCTTAGAATTCCAACTGGCTGGAAAATACAGATGAATCATTGGAGAAGAAATTTACTAAAGGTTGAATACAATCATGTAACAAAACAAGAAACTGCTACACAAATCATATTTCATGCAGTAAAAAATATTTATGGATTGGTTCATATCACTGTCCAATATTTATATGAAAATTCTTCAACATTCCGCCTTACCATTAATAGAGAAGATGATTCATATTATTACAAATGTGTAGAAATTATGGAGGAAGAAGTAGCCTTAGCTGTATTGGAACAATGGTTGAAAAATTCATATTTATCAGATATTAAACTATTACTTCCATAATGGGAAATATAGCGCCATTGATATTAGAAAGGTAGGAACAAGATGAAAAAAATTTCATTTAAAGTAGGAGACTTATTTGCAATTCCACTATTAGATGGAAAATATGCAACTGGAAGAATATTATTATGTCCAAAGAAACAAAAGTTTAAAAAAATAATAGGGGAAACTAAAAAAGAAATAGAAGCAGGAGAAAAAGATTTTCCGGAGGCTTTTATCCATGGAACAGAAATGCTTTATCATGGGGGTGGTATTCTAGTTGAAGTTTATAAAGAAGTATTCAATGAACCTACTGCCAAGCAGTCGGAAGTTCTCATAAAGGGAATAGAAGTTAGTTCATATTCAATAGAACGTGAAGAGTGGCCTATTATAGGTAATATCCAAGTACAACCTACTGAAGTTGAATTTCCGGAATTTATTGTGGTTATTCCACCAAAACGACAATGGTATTTTTGCCGTGGTGAAGTATGGCTTCCTCTTCCAGTTGATGATCCCAAGAATATAGTTGATTGGAGAGGTATTAATATACATTTTACTATGCATGGCGGTTTGATGTATTATATCTCTTATTTATTAGGGGATGTTGAAAAAGGAATTTCGCTAGGTAATAAAGATCTTCGTTATAATGATAGACGAAGAGAAGTTTATGAGTTACTTAATTTACCACTTGATGAGCCTTACTACGAATTTGCTCTTCGTCATGGTTTTGATCTTGCAAGATTTTATTGGAAGTAAATAGTGGTAATGGAGTAATTACTGATGGTAGGTTTCAATAGTTAAATATAAAAATTATGGTGTAACATAGACCATACTGTAACTGTTTATTGAAATATGCTGGAATATATTATATAATTTGCGATAAGAAGAAGCATATTAAATAAATGGAGAGATATTTATATGGGAGATAATAAAGGGGA
>JAQSXU010000096.1 GCA_029256485.1 Clostridiaceae bacterium | reverse complement strand
TATTATTGTTATAATTTTGTAAATAGGGAGGATTACAACAGTGGCATATAGAGACAAATACGAATATTGGGTGAACTGTAAATTTATTGATGAAGACACGAATAGGGAATTAAGAAACATTACTGATGAAAAGGAAATAGAAGATAGGTTTTACAAAGATCTTGAATTTGGCACCGGTGGACTTAGAGGAATTATAGGAGCAGGAAGCAATAGGATGAACATATATACTGTGGGAAAGGCAACACAGGGGTTGGCAATGTATTTAATAAATCACTACAGTGATGAAAAATCCGTAAGTATTGCATATGATTCTAGAATAATGTCAAAGGAATTTGCTGATTATTCAGCATCCGTACTATGTGGAAACGGCATAAAGGTAAATTTATTTGAAAGCTTAAGACCTACTCCAATGCTTTCATTTTCTGTACGCCATTTAAAAAGCAAAGCTGGTATAGTAATAACAGCTTCACATAATCCAAAGCAATATAATGGCTACAAGGTTTATGGAGAGGATGGAGGCCAGGTAACGGATGAGGCTGCAAAGGAAATTCTGTCATATATAGAAGCTATTGAAGATTTCTCAACAATTAAAACTATATCATTAAATGAAGCTAAAGATTTAGGGCTATTAAATATAATTGGAGAAGAAGTTGACAAAGCCTATATGGACAAGGTAAAATCCTTGAGCATAAGAAAAGACTTAGTAAAAAATAATGCAGAAAGTTTAAATATTATATATACACCAATACACGGATCTGGAAACATTCCTGTAAGGAGAGTTTTAAGTGAATTGGGATATAAAAATTTACATGTTGTAAAGGAACAGGAATTACCTGATGGAACCTTTAAAACAGTGACATACCCTAATCCAGAAAATCCAAGTGTATTTGGTATTGCTTTGGAAATGGCAAAGGAATTAAAACCAGATATAATTTTTGGTACAGATCCTGACTGTGACAGAATAGGTGTGGTTGTTAAGGACAACACTGGGGAATACAAGGTACTTACCGGAAATCAAATGGGAGTAATACTTACACACTATATTGTTTCATCAAAAAAAGAATTAAATGTACTACCTTCAGATGGCAAAGTAATTAAAACCATAGTTACTACAGAGATGGTAAGAAAAATTGCAGAACAGTATAATGTGGAATTAATTGATGTATTAACAGGTTTCAAATATATAGGGGAAAAAATAAAAGGATTTGAAGAAAATAAAAATGGAACCTTCTTATTTGGATTTGAG
Organism: Clostridiaceae bacterium; assembly: GCA_029256485.1. The sequence continues at coordinate 12,824 of JAQSXU010000096.1, read as the reverse complement.
GAAAGCTATGGATATCTGGCAGGGGATTTCGTTAGAGATAAAGATGCAGTTATAGCATCCATGTTAGTTTGTGAAGCAGCATTATATTATAAGAAAAATGGTATGAGCTTATATGATGCGCTTACAAATTTATATGATCAGTATGGATATTTCAAAGAAGGATTGGTATCCATTGAACTTAAAGGAAAAGAAGGACAGATACAGATTGCAAATGCTCTTCAATATTTAAGACATTCTATGAATAATGTTTTGGACAATGTTAGAATTGTTAAAAAGATGGATTATAAATTAAGTATCGAAAAGGATTTAGATAAAATAGATGAAACTATAATTGATCTGCCCAAGTCAAATGTATTAAAGTTTATACTTGAGGATGGATCTTGGTTTGTAGTTAGACCATCAGGAACTGAGCCTAAGATAAAAGTGTATATTTCTGTAGTAGGAAGCAGTATTAAAGATTCTGAAGAAAAGTTGGAAAACTTTAAAGAAAAAGTAATGAAAATTATTAATGTAGCTTTAGAAATTTAAATAATTTGTCGGAAAAGAGTGGAATTTTATTTCACTCTTTTCTAGTTTACAATATGGGCAATGTTGAATTCCATTTAAGTTTAAATTATAATAATATATAAGTATTTAGTTAAAAGGAGAATTTATGGATATTAAATCACAATTTTCATCAAAATTATCAAATTTGTTATTTTTGGAGATAAGTAAAAGCAAAATACAGCAATTATTTAATATTAAAGTAGAAAACAATGTATCATTACCAATAAAATCAGGCATTTTAATTGAAAAAATAAAATCTGGAGAAAATCTTGACACAATTCCCCTTACATATTTTATTGAAGGTATGTTTTTTGTCCTGGGAGTGGATGAAGAGTTTAAGTTTAATAATATATATATAGAAATGATTGATAGTGTTTTTGAAAGCAAAGTCTTTATTAAGGGAGTTATAGCAGAAGAAATTAACAAAAAAAATTATGAAGATGCATATATTCTTCTAAAAGGGCTATGTTCTGTTGAAGAAAATAAAGAAAATTACGATAAATTACTATTACTCATAGAACATTTAAGAAAAATTGAAAGTTCTTTGCTAGATGAGGAATTAGAACAAATTGACAGGGCTAAAAAAATAAGCGGATGTATTCTCCCATTTCTTTATGAAGCTGTTATAAATAGTGAAAAGGGAGATCTTACTAAAGCATTTTTAAGTATAAACGAATATATTTCTAAAGGGGGTAAAGAAACTGCAGAGGTTACAGAATTAAAAAATTCAATTAAAGATGCTTTGGATTTTAAAAATGGCTGTGAAAGTGTAAATGAAAACCCTACAGAAGCTTTGAAATCCCTTCTGCCCCTAATTGATAACTACGGCAATAATGCCAACCTATATTATTATATAGCGGTTGCCTATAGAAATCTTCAAAATTATGAAAAGGCAATCTATTATTTAAATGAATCAGTTTCCATAGACAGCAGCATTGTTGAGGTTATAAATGAACTTGGGGTTAATTTTGCATCTTTGGGTGATTTTCCCAAGGCAATAGCATATTTTAGAAAGGCTTTTGAAGCTACAAGATCCGTTGAGATATGTACCAATCTTATTATGTGCTATTTAAACTCTGGAGATTTAAAACAGGCTAAGGCACATTTGGATATAGCAGAGAAGCTGGATGCTGAAGATGAAGTAGTTAAGGATTTAAAAAAGATTTTAGATAAATAGGTCAGGAAAATCGATAATATTTCTAATAGAGTGAGGTGAAGAAATGAAATTTTTTTACAAAATTATTTTGGTAATGGTTTTCTTTATTGGCATTTTAATGTTTTCCCCTCAAAAATGCCTTGCAGCGGGGTTATCCATAAACTCAGTACCGGATAAGGTAAATGTTGAACCAACTAAAGTGTGGACAGTAAAATTTAATTTGCCTGTTGATGGAAATACTGTTAATAAAAGCAACATATACATAAAGGACAGTGCTGGCAATATATTTAATGATTTTAATGTTCAGCTGCAGCAGGATAAAAAAAGCGTTACAGTTTCACCACTTAGACCTTATGTTTCTGGACAAACATATTCTTTGGAGATAAATAAGAATTTGAAGGCACAAAACGGAGAAAGTATCATAGGCCCTGTTACTATGAAATTTACAATTGGATCATCTTACACCATAGTTATTGATGCAGGTAATGGGGGCAGTGATTTTGGCGTAGTATCTCCCAGTGGAACTAAGGAAAAGGATATAAATTTATCAGTTGCTAAAAAAGTAGGTAATTACCTTATAAGCAAGGGAGTAAAGGTTATTTATACAAGAACTGATGATAGTAATGTGGACATAAATACCAGAAGAACAATTGCAAATAGTTCCAATGCCAATGCATATATAAGCATACAGTGTAATACTGCAGGACCCACTGCTACTGGAGTTGAAACATATTACTCACATAACAACAGCAGTGATATTGCTTTAGCAAATAATATTCAAAGTGCAGTAGTAAGTGCTACAAGCTTAACTAATAGAGGAGTAAAAACACTAGACAGTATTTTAGAACTTGACGGTATTAATATTCCATGTATTAAAATCCCAATGGCATTTTTAAGTAATTCAAGTGATGAGAATTATCTTATCAATAACCAGGACAGCATTGCCTTAGGTATTTCAACAGGAATTTTAAATACAATAAAATCATTAGACGGAACTTCACAAATTAAATCTATAAGCGCCATAAGTGCACAGGTTACACAAAATACAACATATGTGTTTCCAACAAAGGTACAAGCTGTAATGAGTGATGGAAGTTCTAGATCAGTGGATGTTGCTTGGAACAGCACTTCATTGGATACTACAAAACCAGGCACATATACCTTCTCAGGAACAGTAAATAACTATTCAGGCAAAGTGCCATTAACAGTTACTGTATCAGCAAAAAGCGGTTATACTATTGCTATTGATGCTGGACACGGCGGCCCGGATCCAGGGGCAATAGGAGTAACTGGGGTCCAAGAAAAGGACGTTAATTTAGCAATTGCTTTAAAGGTTGGACAGTTACTTTCTCAAAATAATATAAATGTAGTTTACACAAGAACAGATGATAATGTGCCTTGGTCAGATGGAACAGCATCGGATTTACAACATAGAAGTGATATTGCCAATAATGCAAAAGCTGATTACTTTGTATGTATTCACAATAATTCTGCTACTGAAGCTGCCCATGGTACAGAAACTCTTTATCAAACCACCAGCAGTGCAAGTGAAAAACTTGCTCAGGCAATACAAAGTGCTTTGGCTAGTGAACTTAATTCCACTGATAGAGGAATTAAGGATGGGGATTGGTTATATATATCACGGCATAACGATATGCCAACAGTATTAACTGAAGTAGGATTTTTAACTAATCCTACTGAGGAAAGCAATTTAAATAACCCTGATTACCAGGCAAAAGCTGCTGATGCAATTGCAAAAGGAATTTTATCATTTTTGAAATCACTATAGAATAAATATTAATAAAGGAACTGCTTAATTTAGGCGGTTCCTTTACTTTACTTATATGAGTATAGAGTGCTTATGGCTCTGTTATATTATAATGTTGATAATGTCAGTTAGGTAAATGGACAAGCTATAATAAAGTAAAAAGTTGGAATAACAATTTATTTTGTTTTGCCTCCGGCAATAATTTGTTTATAGATTTTGAAAAAAGAACTCTGGCAGCCTCCGGTCTGAAGAGCTTTACAGCTCTTTTTATAGGGCCAAACTGTCACTACCTAAAAACACCAACATTATTCTTTAACAGAGCCATAGGCCATTTGTAATTAAATTGTAATGCAATTGTAATATACTTTGTGCTATCTAGCCCTGTTAGTTTATTGACTAAAGGTTTGGTTTATTATAAAATGAACTAGGTGCTAAATTTCAATATTAACACCAATTACGAAGGAGGGTTAAATAATGAAAGGTATTATTTTAGCTGGGGGTTCTGGAACAAGATTATATCCAATAACAAAAGCGGTATCTAAACAAATACTACCAATTTATGATAAACCCATGATTTACTATCCGCTTTCCGTTTTAATGTTAGCTGAAATTAGAGAGATATTAATAATTTCCACACCAAGAGATATCAGTACATTTGAGGAATTACTTGGGGATGGAAGCCAATTAGGCTTAAATATAGAATATGCAGTTCAGGATCAGCCTAGAGGACTTGCAGATGCATTTATTGTAGGAGAAAAATTTATTGGCAATGATAAAGTGGCCTTAGTTTTAGGGGATAATATATTCTATGGCTATGGATTTACTGAAAGATTAAAGAGAGCTGCAAGCAGAGAATCAGGTGCTACAATTTTTGGTTACCACGTTAGTAATCCAAGAGATTTTGGTGTTGTTGAGTTTGATGAAAACGACAACGTAGTATCTATAGAGGAGAAACCAGAGAAACCAAAGTCAAATTACGCAGTACCGGGATTGTATTTTTATGATAATGATGTTATTAAAATTGCTAAGAATGTAAAGCCTTCTGCAAGAGGGGAAATTGAAATTACAGCAGTTAATAATGAATACTTAAAAAATAGAAAGTTAAAGGTTGAGTTGTTTGGACGTGGTATGGCTTGGCTTGATACAGGAACTCACAGAGGACTTTTGGATGCTGCAAACTTTGTTGAGGCAATTCAGACAAGACAGGGATTGTATGTGGCATGTATAGAAGAAATAGCTTATAGAAATGGGTACATAAATGCAGACCAACTAAGAAATTTAGCAAATACATTAAGCAAGACTGATTATGGAAAGTATTTGTTAAGTTTATTAGGATAATATAATTATTTTAAAGGAGAATAAGCACATGAAAACTTATTTGGTTACTGGTGGAGCAGGATTTATAGGTTCAAACTTTGTACATTACATGTTGAACAAATATCCAGAAATTAACATTATTAATGTAGACAAATTAACTTACGCAGGAAACTTAGAAAACCTAAAATCAGTTGAAAAAAATCCAAATTATAAGTTCATACAAGCCGATATTTGCGATAAAGATTTAATAGAAAAAATATTCCAGGAAAATAACATTGACTATGTGGTAAACTTTGCTGCAGAGTCACATGTTGACAGAAGCATTAAGGAACCAGAATTATTTGTTAAGACAAATGTTTTGGGCACTGTAACTTTATTAAATGCTGCAAAGAATGCATGGGAAACAAAAGATGGATTTAAAGAAGGAGTAAAATATCTTCAGGTATCAACAGATGAAGTTTATGGCTCTTTGGGAAAAACAGGTTATTTCATGGAGACTACACCATTAGATCCACACAGCCCATATTCTTCAAGCAAGACTGGTGCAGACTTAATGGTAAAAGCTTATTTTGATACATATAAAATGCCGGTTAATACAACAAGATGTTCAAATAACTATGGCCCATTTCAATTTCCTGAAAAGTTAATACCATTAATAATCAATAACTGCTTGAACAAGAGAAGTCTGCCTGTATACGGAGACGGATTAAATGTTAGAGACTGGCTTTATGTAGAGGATCACTGCAAAGCTATAGATATGGTTATTAATAATGGAAGACTTGGAGAAGTATACAACATCGGCGGTCATAATGAAAGAACAAATATTCATATAGTTAAAACAATAATTGATTATATAGGAAGCAGCGTAGATAACACAGTTAATGAAACTCTTATTAAGTATGTTGAGGACAGAAAAGGCCATGACAGAAGATATGGAATAGACCCAACTAAAATCAAGAATGAGCTGGGATGGGAGCCTGAGACTGCTTTTGAAGTGGGAATAAAAAAGACAATAAAATGGTATTTGGAAAATGAACAATGGATGAAGAATGTAACTTCAGGAGAATACCAGAGCTATTACAAAAAAATGTATGAATAATACAGACACAGCCCCTAAAAGGCTGTGTTATTATTAAATAACGGAGATGATTTTTAGTGGGAAAATTTATTTTTTCAAATACAGAAATACAAGGTGTGTACATAATTGAGACAGGAATCTTTGGAGACAACAGAGGATATTTTATGGAAACATATAACCAGATTGAATTCCATGAAGCAGGACTGGGTATGACCTTTGTTCAGGATAACCAGTCAAAATCAAAAAAAGGTGTATTAAGAGGACTTCATTTTCAGAAAACACATCCTCAAGGTAAATTAGTAAGGGTGGTAAAAGGTGAAGTTTTCGATGTAGCTGTAGACCTTAGAAAGAATTCAGGTACATATGGAAAATGGGTAGGTGTTGTATTATCTGAGGAAAATAAAAAGCAGTTTTATATTCCAGAAGGATTTGCCCATGGATTCTTAGTTTTGTCAGATGAAGCAGAATTCTGTTATAAATGCACAGACTTTTATCATCCTGAAGATGAAGGCGGAATTATGTGGAATGATCCAGAAGTTGGAATAAAGTGGCCTGTTGAAGGTATTGACAATATTCTGCTGTCTGAAAAGGATAAGGCTCATTTAAGCTTAAAAGAATCGGGAATAAGCTTTTAGGCTGAAGGAGAGTATTTTTTGAAGGCATTGTAATGTTGCAAATTATTATTTGATAATTTATAATAGGACATGAACTTTGCAAAAAATGAAATTTCATTTTAATTAATGAAATTTCATTTTAATTTAAGTTGCAATAATAAAGTTGAGGAAACTATGCTTAAGGAATTTGAGTCTAATATAAAATTCGTAATGAAAAATGTGTCTGCGGTTTTTATTTTAAAGGTATTTGGTACAGGTTTACTATTTATCTTTCAGGTAATTTTAGGTAACAGGCTTGGAGCTAATTATTATGGTCAGTTTACCATATATACTACATTATTAAATCTGTTCTTATTAGTAACGGTATTTGGAATCGACAGTACACTTATAAGATATATACCCAGGGTAAAAGAAGATGACAGGCTTAGGGTAAAGCTGCTTAAGAAATCTCTGTTTAATGTACTTACTGTGTCTATTATTGTAGTTTTATTCATGTACATATTTAGATGGCCAATTATGGCATTTTTCAACATAAAAAATGAAAAGATATATTATATACTTCCAATAATACTATTAATGATGTCAGTATCAAAGGTACTTGATGGATTTTTTCAGGGAGAGAAAAAGACATCACTTGCAACCTTTTTTAGTCCACTGCTTCTTACAGGGGTTAAATTAATTGTATTTTTTATTGCAGCATTTTTATTAAATAAGAATTTAGTAGCAGCAGTTATTTCTGTTTTAGTAAGTGAAGGAATACTGGTACTTATAAGAATAATATATGTTAAAAAAGAACAAGGTAATATTGTAAAAACAAGTGAAAGTGTGTTTACAAAACAGGAAAATATAAAATTCATGAAATATTCCCTTTCACTATTTGCTATTTTAAGTCTTGGAACCATGGTTAGCAGCGTAGATAAGATTATAATAAATGCCTATATGGGATCTGCTGAAGTTGGAGTTTACAAGGTGGCAGAAAATTATATGGCTTTAGTGGGGATTTTTGCAAGTCCATTTGTTGTTTTTTGGCCGGTAATGTCTGAGCTTTACAAGAAAAAGCAGCTGGATGTGCTTGATAAAATATTTAATTATGCAGTGAAGCTGATTTCGCTTCTTGCAGTACCAGTAATGGTATTTATAATTGTTTTTTCAAATGATCTGTTAGGATTTTTCGGAAAAGAATTTTCTCAGGGAACTATAATATTGTGTATACTGCTCATTGGTACTGGCTGTGACTCACTTACAGGACCAGTTGGAGCACTGCTTAACATGACGGATTATGCTAAATATAATTTAGTAGATACAATTATACTTGCAGTTGTTGATATTTCTCTTAATTTATTACTTGTTCCTAGAATGGGAGCTGTTGGTGCTGCTATCGCCACTGCAGTTTCATTAGTAAGCATTAACTTGATCAATATAGTACAAAATAAAATTTTATTAAAGGTATTCCCTTATGACAGAAATAATTTATTAATACTTTTAATGGGAGCAGCAGCTTACTTAGTGGATAAGGTATTGTATCCTATGATAAATATAAATATTTTAGTAAAAATGGTAGTGTTTATACTAATAAATTATGTTATAGTAATGGGAGCATATATACTTATTGCTAAGCCTGATTTTAAAGGTTTTATGAAAAGTATTAAATCAAATTAACAATTTGAGGAGTTGGGTGGTTGTATGGAACAGCAGAATAGGAAAAATAAAGTCACATTAGATGAATTTTTGGAAATGATAAAAACTGATGAATATGAAAATGACTGGTATTCTAGAATTATGACAAAATTAGCGGTTTATTGTACATATGTGCTTGCAAAGACAAATCTCAGTGCAAATATGGCTACATTTATAATGCTTCTAATAGGTCTGGCATCAGGTGTGGCATTTTATTTTGATAAGATGCTTCTTGGAGTAATATTAATGCAGGCATGGTATTTGTTTGACTGGATAGATGGAGCCATTGCCAGATTAAAAAACCAATGCAGCAAAACAGGATGGTATTATGATCATTTAATACATCTAATAAATCATCCGGTGTTTTTTGTATCAATTGCTGCAGGATTGTATAGACAGACACATTTAACCTACATATTGATATTTGGACTAACTGCTGCTTATGCACATATTGTGGATGTATCAGCTTCTGATACTTATATGATGGTTTTATTTAAGAATTTACTTGATAATAAGATTGAATTTAAGAAAAAGCCTCATAAAAATGCAAAGAACTTTATAGCATTAAGACTTCACTTCCCAGGCATAATAAATGTATTTACATTATCTGTAGTCTTAGATTACATAGTTACAGCATTAGGTGCTGAAAGTAATTTTAACATAACAAAATATGTAATAATGGCCTATGGCACTATACTTCCATTATATATAATTGCCAGAATTACAAAGCATATAACACAAGGCGCTATAGATAGAGAATACAATAGTTTTATTAAGTAGAAATTGAATAAGAAAACAAAAAATGATAAAATAGACAAGATGTTTTATGAAAGGACAAATAATTATGCGAAATAGTGATGAAATTAATCCCGTAAGGCTTTCCATAATAATTGTAAATTATAACGCCGAAAAGTTACTGCTGGATTGTGTAAAATCTATATATAATAGTAACAACAGCACTTCACTGGAAGTAATTATTGTTGATAATGACTCAAAGGATAATAGCAGAAGTTTGATCACCAGTGAATACCCACATGTTCAATGGGTTCAAAATAAAGATAATGTTGGATTTGCAAAAGCTAATAATCAGGCAATGAAAATTTCCAAAGGTGAATATATTATGCTTTTGAACAATGACACTGTGGTATTAGATAAAGCATTGGATAAGCTTGTACAATTTTTAGATAAGAACCCAGAAACAGCAGCAGTAGGACCAAGGATATTAAATGCTGATATGTCACTGCAGCTTTCCTGCAGAAGAGGTCTTCCCAATGCAGTTAATTCCTTTGGATATTTTTTGAAATTATACAAGGTGTTACCTAATAATAAGGCTCTTGGCGGCTATGCCATGACTTATATTTCAGACAAGATATCCCATGAGGTTGAATGCTTGTCTGGAGCAGCAATGGTTGTTAGAAAAAGTGTGGTAGACAAAATTGGGGGACTTGATGAAAATTTCTTTATGCATTTTGAAGATGTGGATTTTTGTTTAAGAATTGGTAAGCTTGGGTATAAATTATTTTATGTACATGATTCAGAAATAATACATTTAAAAGGCCAAAGCAGTAAATTGAGAAGTAAAAAAGTAATAGAGGACTTTAACAATTCTTTGCTTTATTATTATAAAAAGAATTATTCAAAAGAAAAATCCTCTATAACTAATGGATTAGTTTATGCAACAATTTGGGCAAGGAAAATATTGAGTTTAGCTGTTTATAATATGAAAAATCCATCAAAGTAATTTTAAACAAGGAGTGAACTTCATGGTAGATGATTTAAAGAAGTATTTAAGATATATAATTTATTTTATTATTGTAGAAGCAATTTTAGGCGGAGCAGGAAGAATATTTGTAGTTAAATCATTAAGCTTTAGAATGATTTTATACGTAATTGCATTTGCTATTTTCGGTTTGATTTTAATATTAGATAGAAGGCAGGTATTCTCAAGGCTGCGAAAGTTTAATATTAATTCCATACTTATAATTTTGTTTGGATTTTGGATTATTTTAACCGCATTGCATGGATACTTTATCTCCAAAAACAACTTAGGTCAAGTAGTTGGAGATGTAACAGGATACGTTAGTTTGGCTCTATTGTTAATTTTCAGCTTTACTTTTGATAAAAAGTTTAAGGTTGACTTTCTTATGAAATTAACAGCTGTTACTATAGTAATACAGGCAGCAGCTATTTTGATTATTCATTACCTATTAGGCTTTGGGGTGCTTTATTTTGATACTTTAAACAGTATCTTACAGGGATTGTACATAGGGCATTTGGCTAATGTTTATCCTGGAGCAATAAGAGTATTTTTTAAGAGCTCAATTTACTTACAGATAGGCTTTGTTTTCCTAGTGGGATTACTTTCAAATGAACGCAATAAAATAAAAAGAATACTTTTATACATAGGGCTCATACTGGTGAGCTATGCCATAATTATATCCTTTACCAGAGGATTCTGGCTTGGAGTAGTTATAGCTGCACTGTTATATTTAGGGTGCAGACAGGTTAAAGATGCTATAAAAACCATAGCAGTTATACTTTGCGGTGTAATTGTAATGATTGGCTTAAGTGCTGCGGTTTACGGCAACTTTAATGTGGCATACAGCCTGGCTTCAAGAGTTGGCATTAATATAAAAACCTCCACAGCAATGAAAGAAAAGAATGCTGAATCACCTGAAGCTGATAGTGAAGTTGAGGATTTATCAGCAGAATACAGACAGAAGTTAACTGCTACAATGATGAAGAATATTGAGGCCGATCCTGTTATTGGAAATGGATTTGGGGTTGTCCTAAAGCAAATTGGACAGGAGCAATCCAGAAGTGAATATATGTACCTGGATATATTAATGGAACAAGGAGCTGTAGGATTAATTCTATATATGGGTTTATTCTTAATTATGATTATACAATGGTTAAACATCAGAAGGCGCTGCTATGACAAGAGTAAATTATACATTTTGGATGCATTTATGGTATCCTTTATAGGATTAATCATAACAAGCGGCATAAATCCATTTTTAAATAATCCTATTGGAATAACCTATTTAATTATGTGTGTTTCTGTAATTAAAGTATATAGAGAGGAAAATCTGTAATGTGTGATTTATCGATAGTAATAGTAAGCTGGAATACTAAGGATTTAGTACGGGACTGCTTAAACAGTGTAAAAAAATGTACACACAGCATAACCTATGAAGTTTTTCTGGTGGATAATAATTCATCAGATGGTACTGTGGAAATGGTTAAGTCTGAATTTAAGGATGTTAAGCTTATTGCCAATAAAACAAATAATGGCTTCGCAAAAGCTAATAATCAGGCAGTAAAAATTTCAGACAGCAAATATATAATTCTTTTAAATCCAGACACCATAGTACAGGAAAATGCATTAGATAATATGGTGCACTACTTAGATGAGCATGAAGATGTAGGAATTGTAGGATGCAAATTGTTAAATCCAGATGGCTCATTACAGGAATCCTGCAGAAGATTTCCTGATTTAAGCACATATAGTACTATACTTTTAAAACTTCATACACTGTTTCCAAATAAAAAGTGCCTAACTGAGTATTTTATGAGGGAAATGAACTATAATACTATTAATGAAGTTGATCAGGTTATGGGAGCAGCTTTAATGTACAGAACCAACGTACTTGGAGAAAAAAGCTATTTAGATGAAGATTACTGGATTTGGTTTGAAGAAGTAGATTTCTGCTACAATGTAAAAAAGAAGGGATATAAAGTTGTTTATATACCTGATGCACAAATTATACATTATAAAGCACAAAGCTTTAATCAGCTTCTTAAGGTTAAACAGCAAAAGGTATTTAATAAAAGTTCTAAGCTATGTACTGCAGCTTGGAAAAGCCATTAAGAAGAGAGGGTAACTATGGACGTTTCAATTATAATAGTAAATTACAATACAAAGGATTTACTCAGGGACTGCATTAAGTCAATAAAGGAAACAACAGAAAATTTACAATATGAAATTATTGTTTCAGATAATAAGTCCTCAGATGGATCAGCTGAAATGTTAAAGGAAGAATTTAAAGATGTAATCCTATTAGAAAATGAAAAAAATGGTGGCTTTGCATATGCAAATAATAAGGGCATTAAAATTGCAAAGGGAAAATATATTTAAAATATATTTTTTTATTAAACAGCGACACTATTGTACTGGAAAATTCCATTGTTAACATGTATAATTACATGGAAGAAAACAAGCACATAGGCATACTGGGACCTAAGCTTTTAAATGCTGACTTAAGCGAGCAGACCTCTGTGTTTGCATATCCCACTGTGTTTAAGGAATTTGCATCTATATTTGAAATGAAAAAGCTTTTAAAGAATAAATACATAAGAAAAGTCTTATTAAAATTCTCCGATAAGGCTCTGCCAAACGATGTTAACCAGTATATGAAGAATTTTAAGGAAAGCAAAAGTATTGAGCAGGTAGAGGTGCTTGTTGGAGCAGCCATGTTTATAAGACGTGACGTGATAAATGCTATAGGAGGGCTGGATGAGTCATACTTCATGTATTATGAAGAAATAGATTACTGCCTAAATTCCGCAAAACATGGGTGGCCCTGCGTATTTTATCCTTATTCTGAAATAATACATTTAATTGGACAATCAAGTAAAAAGGTAAGTTTAATTACATTTATGGCCAGA
>JAQSXU010000343.1 GCA_029256485.1 Clostridiaceae bacterium | reverse complement strand
TATTTATTTATTAAGACATGGACAAACTAATTTGAATAAATGTGGAAAATTTCAAGGTGCTACAGATATAGATTTAAATGAATTAGGGAAAAAGCAAGCAGAATTATTAGGAAAGAGAATACAGAAATATAATATAGATATTATATATTCAAGTGATTTAAAAAGAGTTATAGAAACAACAGAGATACTAAATAATTATATAGGCGTAGAGATTATTATTAAAGAAGAACTAAGAGAAATTAATATGGGTGCCTGGGATAAGTTGACTACGGAAGAAAGGTATATCAACAATGAAGATTATGCAAAAGAGTGGCATAAACATTTAGCAGATTTACCTTATCCTAATGGAGAGTGTGGTCAAGATGTTTATAATAGAGTTAAAAAAATTATAGACGATATAAAGAAACAAAAACATGAAAACATTGCAATAGTAACTTCTGGAGGTACGATTTCTATACTATTATGTGAATTTTTAGGGTTAGAACAGTACAAGAGATTTAGTATGGAGATTGATAACTGCAGTATAAGCATTATCAATTATGATATTTTAAATGATAAAACAATTGTAAAGTGTATTAATGATACTGGGCACTTAGAGAACTTAATTTAATAAATGGGAGATTTTAAATTTCAGATATGTTTGTATAATAATTATGTGATTTTATTAGGAGGGTTATACTTGACAATTAAAAATGATATTGAGGTTCATATTAGAATAGGTCAGTTAGATGATGCGAAAGCAATATTAGACATTAAAAGAGATGTTATTTCGGAAAATGCATATTGGATTCCCACAACAGATGAGTTTAATATGACTGTAACTCAGCAAAGGGATTCAATACAGAAAATTTTAGAAAATGAAAGAGAAATAATAATTATAGCTGAAGTAAATGGAATAGTTGTTGGCTGGTTAGAGTTTGAATCACAAGCACTTAAAAAGATTTCACACACAGGTTCATTCGGAATAATGATTCATAAGGATTATAGAGGAATGGGTATTGGAAGAATGCTTGTTAATGAATTATTAGATTGGGCAGAAAAAAATTCCTTCATTGAGAAGGTAAGTTTAGGTGTTTTCTCAACGAATCATAGAGCAATATCTTTATACAAAAGTATGGGCTTTGAAGAAGAAGGACGTAAAATTAAAGAGATTAGAATGAATGAAAATGAATATATTGATGATATCCTTATGTATAAGTTTGTTTGATAATAATTTACAATATTCTTATTTTGTGATGTATTTGTAAAAAATTTCGAACCAATTATCCAAGAACAATTAGAAAAGAGCAAAGAAGAGGTGTAGTTTAAATGGCAATAAGACAAATAAGATTATTTGATGATGAAATATTAAGGAAAAAAAGCAAAGTAGTTGAAGTTGTAGATGATAAGATAAAACAAATATTAGATGATATGGCTGATACTATGTATAATACAGAAAGTGGTGGAGGATTGGCAGCTCCACAAGTAGGCATATTGAAACGTTTAGTTGTAATAGATATGGGACAAGGACTTATAAAGTTGGTAAATCCTAAGATAATTAATCAAGAGGGAACACAGGAAGTTATAGAAGGTTGTTTAAGTAATCCAAATATATGGGGTAAATTAATAAGACCTGAAAAAGTAACAGTACAAGCATTAAATGAAGATGGAGAGGAAATTATTTTGACAGGTTCAGGAGACTTAGCCAAGTGCTTCTGCCACGAAATAGACCATTTAGAAGGTATTCTTTTTACTGACTTTGTTACTGAATTTGTAGAATAAAAAAATTCATAATTACAGGGGGTGAAATTCATTAAAAACGTTCCTAACTACATTACATTTATTAGGATATTTGCATCTGTTTGCTTATTACTTGTAAAACCATTTTCAGCTCTGTTCTTTTTCTTTTATTTTATGTGTGGAATTAGTGATGTTTTAGATGGATATATTGCAAGAAAAATGGATACATCCAGCAAATTCGGACAGGTGTTAGATAGTATTGCTGATTTGGTATTTATAACTATTGTTTTATTAATTCTTATACCAATTATTAATCTTCCATTGTGGATTATATACTGGATAGCTATTATTGCAATAGTACGTTTGATTTCAATAATTATTGGTTTTACAAAGTATCAGAAGCTTGCTTTTTTACATACTTATGCCAATAAAGCAACAGGAATAATCTTATTTTTCTTTCCTTTTCTACTTTTTATTTTTGGAAAAGAAATATCTGCTACTGTTATTTGTTGTATAGCGAGTATTTCAGCAGCTGAGGAATTATTAATTAATCTGACTTCAAAAACATTAAACAGAGATATAGGTTCGATTTTCAGCAAATAAGCATATCTTATGGTGCACAAATTAGATAAAGAGATGATTAATGCTTTTATTCCAATTTGGATAGAAAGAAACATAAAAGGGAATAAATATTGTTGTATAAATTAGAATTTTTTTAAAATAGTGAGGTAAAATTATGAATTTAAAAAACATAGAGCCTGAAAAAGTATTTCATTGGTTTAATGAGTTAAATCAAATTCCAAGATGCTCAGGTGAAGAAAGAAAAGTCAGTGATTTTCTTGTAAATTTTGCAAATGAAAGAAAATTAGAAGTATTTCAGGATGATGCCCTTAATGTAATAATAAAGAAATCAGCAACAACAGGATATGAAAATGCTGACGCTGTTATCATACAAGGACATATGGATATGGTTTGTATAAAAGGAAAAGGTAGCAACCATGACTTTTCAAAAGATCCTATTGAAATGATAGTTGAAGGAGATATTTTAAGAGCTAATAATACAACCTTGGGCGGTGACAATGGTATAGCTGTTGCATATGGTCTTGCGATATTGGATTCTGATGACTTAAAACATCCTGCCATTGAAGTGTTAGTTACTACCAGTGAAGAAACCGGT
>JAQSXU010000342.1 GCA_029256485.1 Clostridiaceae bacterium | reverse complement strand
TTACCATCCAATATTTCAACTACTGGTTTAATTTGAAGAATAGTTGCTCCCAAATATGATGCATTTGACAAGCGCCCACCAGCCTTCAAATACTCAAGATCTCCTGGTATAAAGGATACTCTTGCTCTTTTTACATATTGTTCTATCTTCTCAACTAAGTCCATAGGTTCTATATCTGAAAAGTTCTCTATTAAGTTTGCTGCTTTTAAGACAATAGCTGCTTCCCCTCCAGAAACATTTAATGAATCTACATGTAAAACATTTTTCATACCAGCAGAACCAATATTTGCATTTTGATAAGTACAAGAGGCTTTTGATGAATATCCTATATGAATGATTGTACATCCAGGATTTTCTTTTGTGATTTTTTGAAACAATTCTTCATATTCATTAGGATTTACCGCTGAAGTTGTTGGTATTTTTTTAGTTCTTTTATGATAATCATATATCTCTGTTACTTGAATCGCTCCATCTTTATAATCCACATCATCCATTACTACATGCATTGGAAGTACATAAATATTATGTAGCTTTTCCAAATCCTTTGGCAAATCCGTTCCACTTTCTGTTACTAAAATATATTTTTTCATTTTTTCTCCTTATCTAATGTCTTATTTATTAAAATTATATTCTATCTATCCTTATTACGCACTATACACATCAGAGAATTCAATATTAATTTTTTCAACTAAATTTTTTACAGTTCTATATTCGCTGTGTGAAATTATAGAATAAGCTGCCTCATTAGTTTTTACACAAGGAATTCTTATTAAAAATTCGGTTCCATTTTTATAATTTTTGTTAATTGAAATAGCTCCTTTATGCATCTCTACAAATGTTTTTACAAGAAATAACCCCATACCAGTGCCTTCTGCAATTCTTGAATTGCTCTTATCAACTTTTTCAAATTTTTCAAAAATCATATTTTGTGCTTCGTTTGGAATTCCTATTCCATCATCTTTAACACTTATTTCAATTATATTTTCATTTACTTTATATATACTCACTTCTATATTTCCATTCTTTTTACAATATTTAACTGAATTTGAAAGCAAATTTAAAATTATTCTTTCTATTAAATTTTCATCACAGTTTACATATATTTCTTCGCATTCAGTATCAAAAATAATATTCATATCTTTACAATTTGCATAAGATGCAATTGATAAAGTTATCTCTTCAATAATATTGACAATATTTTGTTTTTTTAATTTAGCCACAAAGAAACCTGCTTGAATCTTAGTTGCATCAATTATATTATTAGTTGTTCTAATAAGTCTTAAACAATTTTGTTTTATTATGTTATTATAATTACTTATAGTTCTCACATCTTTATCATTTAAATATAGTTCTTCCAATTGTAATGCCGAATAAATTACATTTATTGGTGTTTTTAATTCATGAGAGATATTAGTAAAGAAATCATTAATTAACTTATCTTCTTTTTCCTTTTCAATTAATAGCAGTTCCATCTCTAGAGCCCTTTTTCTATCTGATATATCTCTGATTATTGATACATTACACTCTTCTTCTACTATATTTTTCAAAAATAGTGTATAGATTTCAATATCTAATTCTCTTCCATTAAATCTAAGCTTGCCTTCTTCAGGATTATTAACCTCAGTTTTATCTTTACTACTTAGCCTTTTAACTAATTTCCCCTTATATTCATAATCTACTAAATCAAATATACTTGTGTTAATAATATTATCTTTATCTTTTATACCAAGCAAAGATGCCATTTTACTATTTGCATAAATTATTTTTTCATCTTCTATTAACATTACTCCTTCTGGTAAGAAATCAATGAATTTCTTAATCTTTAAATACTCTTCTTCTAATTTATTCTTTGAAAAAACTAATTCCTCATTTTTCCTTTCAAATTCCACTGCTTTTAAATTAACCTTCTCAAAAAGTATTTTATATGGGTCAGAAATTACTGATTCAAATAATGCTTTAAATAATAAATATGCTGCAATCAATTTCGAAGTATGTCCTAAAAAATTAAATAAGCCATATGCATCAATATAAAAAGCAAATAATAATTCAGAAAATACCTTAAAAATTATTGAGAAAAAGATTAATTTACTTCCACTAAATTTTTTTATTTTATAATTATTATTAATAAAAAATGCAAATATCATAAAAAATGTTGAAATAATATACTCACTAATTACCTTAAATTTTGTAAGTCCATATCCATCTATATAACACATAGGGAATTTGTTTGTAAACAATATAATACATAACATTATAGAAACAATAACAAAGTTTAAAACTATTACTTTTTTTGCTTTTAGTTTATTATTTAAATAATATATAGAAAAAATTAGTGCTATACTTTCATAATATCTTCCACCAACCCACAATTGAATAGAAATATCAGGATTATCAACAATAATATTAATTCCTTTATAGGTTAATGTGTGAAACATATCAATAATCCCCACAAACCCATATATAATTCCTAAATATGTAAACCAATAATTTTCACATATTCTAACTGTTCCAACAGCTACAAGCATTACAGCAAAACTTATTGCTATAGTAAACATTTCAATTAAACTATGAAATAAAGTATAGTTATTTCTGCTAATAAAATAACATATAATTACCATAATTATTATTATTTTCCATTCACTTGACATAACAATCTTAGAAATACTTTTATTTTTCATAATAACGTTCCCCCATAAATATTACTCATTTTTTCTATTATACCCTTATATTTAATTATAAACTAAAAAATACCATTTTTATATATTATTTCATTATTTTTATTTAAATATTCTCAAATTACTTTTCTCCAAAAATTACATTGGTAAAATACATGAAATTCATTAGACTTATAATTTTAAATCTGTATAATCATTCTTAGGCATATTAATAGTTACAACTCATTT
>JAQSXU010000341.1 GCA_029256485.1 Clostridiaceae bacterium | reverse complement strand
TATGATGTAGTTGATAATGTGTTAGGATTAACTTGCACAAGCGATAATGGAACTATTGGTAATTATAATATTGTTATTGGAATGTAGGAGGTGGTAATACGGTTATTTCTGACGTTATAGAGTATAAATCAAAGATTATGAACAAGTTAATTAGTATTGCAGATGTCTATACATTGATTAACAATCCAAATATTACACTGCCATCACAGATGAAAAATAATAATATATATTCTTATCTGAAAATACCAAATAGTACATTACAAGTAAAAAATTACATATGTTTTGATTTTAGTAGCAGAAAATCTCCTGTTAATAGCACTTTTAAAAATGTAAATATTAATGTAAGTATTATTTGTCATGAAACAGATTTAAAGACATCTTGGGGAAATAGGCATGATGTGTTAAGTGGTGTAATTATAGATGCATTTAATTGGTCTAATTTTCTAGGTTTTGAATTAGAGTTAGTGTCGGATAATGAAAAAATTTTAGAGAACGATTATCATATGAGAACATTACAATTTAATAATTTAACTACTGATAATTTTATAAATAAGGTGAATTAATGAATATTGATACTTTAACAATATATAGAGGTGGAGATTTTTATATAAATGATAAAATTAGTATTCATCAACCAACATTGGGTGAGATATGCGATTTCGGAGAAAATAAATATTTCTCAATAATATATTTAGTTACTTCTATCCCATCAGATATGAAATCATTTCTATTTGATAATGGTATTGATTATGAAAAGTTTTCGGATTTTGAATTGTTTATCTTATTAACTAAATCACTTTCAGTTAAAGATACTGCTATTATTTTTGGTAATTTAGATTTTACAAATTTTGAATGTGGTATAAACGAAGAAAATGAAGAATTAGTAATGTATGATGTCAAAAATGACATAATAATTGACAGATATATTTATAAAATTATCTTTGATTACCTAACAAAAACACATGGAATAAAAAAGAAAGTTGAATTGGCTGGTAATGAGTTTACGAAACGATTTTTAATTGATGAAGATAGAGAGAAAAACAATAAAAAAGAAGATAAACAATTTAGTTCAATTTTATTACCATTAATATCTGCAATGGTAAACTGTGAAGGATTTAAATATAATCACGCTCAAGTTTGGGACATGAAAATTAATGCATTTATGGATAGCGTTCGTAGAATACAAAAAATAAAAGACGCTAACAACACAATTAATGGTGTATATAGTGGTAAATTAGATGGAACTAAAATAAATAAAAAAGAATTAGATTGGTTAGGAGAACTTGAAACATAGTTCTTATTTTTATGTCCAATTTTAATAAAAAATAAGGAGGAACAAAAATGGCTTTTGATATTAATAATTTTATAATCGACCGTCCAATTAGGGCAATTATGTCATCTTCTGATACCGGAGATGTATTGTGGTCTATAAACCAGATTGAAGACCCAAGTATATCATGTGCTTCTGAAGCAACACAAGCAGTAGATATGTTAGGTTCTCCTATCATGGAATTTGAAAGAGCAAAAACAGCAACTTTCTCAGCAACAAATTCATTATTTGACCTTGGGCTTGCGGCTGCACAATTTGGAACTACTAAAAAGGTTGCAAATGCATCAAATAAAGTAACAGCTCCGAAGTTTGAAACTTTAGATGTAGATGGTACTACTGTTACATTGTCACAGACTCCGACTGCTGATATTACAGCAATTTATGTTTTAAAAGGTGATAATACACTCGGAACTAAATATGTTGCAGGTGCTACTGCATCCGCTACAGAATTTGTTTATGATGACGTAACAAAAACTATTACACTTCCTACTTCAGTTACAAGCGGTAAAGTATTTGTAAAATATGAATATGAAACTGAAAATGCAGTAGAAGTGGTAAATACAGCTGTTAATTTCCCAACAGCAGGACAGCTTGTAGTTGAAGTATTAGGATGTGATGTATGTAATAAATCAGTATTATATTATGCATATCTAATTTTCCCTGCGGCTAAATTAAGTTCTTCTGTAGACTTAACATTTACAACCGAAGGTAAACATCCTTTCGAAATTTCATGTTTCCAAGATTATTGTGATTACGAAAAACGATTATTTAGTATCGTAATTCCACAAGCATAATAATACATAATTTGAGGAGTGTGTATTTTTACATGCTCCTCTTTATATTAGGAGTGATATTTATGCCACAGTCAAATAGAGAATGTAAAATATGTGGTGAACCATATTACTATTGCCAATCATGTCAAAAACTAGAATCATTTGAATCTTGGAGATTATATGGTCATGACATAAACTGTTATAAAATATTTATGATTTTAAGAGATGATTTTCTTAAAAATACATCCAGAGAAGAAACAATTAGTCTATTAAATAATTGCGATTTATCTAATTTAGAAAATTTTAACGATAATATCAAAACACAAATAAAAGATATATTGTCAACTAAAAAGACAAATATTATTAATAAGAAAAACAAAAATAAAATAGTGAATAGTATAAATACATAGAGGACATATCTCACTATTATATTTGATGGTGCGGTATGTCCTTTTTTTTACTAATTTTATTTAATAATTTTGAAAGGTGGAATTTATATAAAAATTAAATCAAGAATTACAGGAGAATTATACGAGGGCGATGACTCGGTGTTTCTTATGAATACCCTACAGGCTGGTATGTACATAAAAAATAAAGGAAGGTTATTAGATTGTTTTTGGCACGACATTAGAAACTCATTATGTTTTGTTTTTGATAGGGATGAAACTACTCCACTTTATGATGCATGGTGTAAACACGAATTAAAATAAAAGATAACTTTTATCAAGAAAGGCCAGGTGATTTTTATTCCATCATATGTATATCATTGCAATTTCTGTAATGTAGATGAAACTATTGAAAGA
>JAQSXU010000095.1 GCA_029256485.1 Clostridiaceae bacterium | reverse complement strand
AGTATCGAATTCTGCTACAAAGTAGGATTAAACTATGTATCCTGCTCACCATTCCGTGTACCAATTGCTAGATTGGCTGCAGCACAGGCAGTATTGAATCAAAGATAGGTAAATTCAAACTCTTTGAGCATACAATAGATTTTGATGAAGCAAAAGAATATAGAAAAGACTTTGGAGCATATCTGAGACATAATCAGTGGGAAGATATCATTGTAGAAGTTTGGATATAGCGATATAGTAATATAGGACAGCACTATCATTATTGAAAATATAATTGATAGTGCTGTTTTTGATATTTTATCAAAATTACCTCGACATATTGTTTTAAATTTTGAATTAAAATGTTCATTGAGCATTCTACTTTGTAACAATTAGTTATGATATGTTAGGGATATGCAATAGTTAAAAACATTAAATGAGTTATTATGCGATATATTATAATTCTTCACAAAATATAAATATTATGGTATAATTTGTATATCAATTTTTGGTGTTATGGCATACAAGTAGCCGACAAATAATTTTTAGATAATAGCGAATATCTAAATCAGAATTGTAAAATGGGGGTGTGATTGTGGGTCAGGAATCAATAAATCAAGAGTTTAAGACTACAGTATATTTTGGTATGAAGTCGTTAAGTGAGGAAGAAATACTTAAATTACTTCAATCTAACAGAAACATATTCTTAAACTTTAAACGAACCGGTATAATACATAGCAAAAACTACTCTTTTATAACAAAAGTTACTTTTAGTGAATTTGAGAAAAACTGTGTAGAAAATAGCAAGACAGAAGTGGAAAAAGCACAGGCAATGCGAAACTTGAAAGTAGTCGAAAACTATTTTAATAGCCAAACTTCATTAAATACATATAAATTAAGCTTTGCTGAAAGAAAAGACAATGAATGTGCAATATATAATAAAATCAAATATAGCACACCAACAGCTATAAAACAAAAGTTTGAAGAGATATTTAATTAAAATAACAGGAGGATTATTATGAGTGAGGAAAGAATAGCTGAATTAGAATCAAAGAACGCAGAAGTAGAGGAAAGGCTTGCAATGTTGGAATTTAAGGTACAGTTACTATCTGAAAATACCAACACAAGTAGACTTCTATTTGAATACAACATTACTCATGCCCAATACGTACAATTAATGGATTTAATGGACGAGTTGAGGAAGAAGCTAGATAATAATGAAAAGGTATACCATGGGAGTTTTGAGACAAAGGTTTATATGATTACAGGCAAGGATGGAGATTACCACTTTTGTGAATCACTGGCACAATCATTTATGGAAGATGGCAGATGGGAAGAAGTATTCCCAGCGTTATATGGAGATATGCAAAAATACGCCAGTTATATGGAGCGACGTAGAAATGGAGAGGACTAATGTTTTGAAATATAGCTTCTCTACTAGGTACAATAGTGACGATTACCTGTGCAATAGCTTCATTTATAGCTTGGTATAATACAAAAAACTACTATCATAAAATAACCCTAGTTGAGGACATAGAAAAAATAGATAAGGCACTCTCTGAAATAATGAAATCTAAGGATGCCTATAATCAGATTTTAAGTATATTTGGAGATAACAGGGGTACAAGTAAAGAAACAATAAAAAGGAAATTTAAGAAAATTAAATTGTGTCTACAAAATATTGAGACTGAGCTTCCACAAAAATTTAACAATATATTTGATTTATGTAGGGAACCAATAGGATACATAGATAAAGTTATTGGCGGTCAAGTTGAATGTAAAAACAGTAACAATTTTGAAAAGCTACAGTCCAATATCAATACAATACAAAAAGACCTTAAAACACAAAGGGATGCTTTGCGAGGTATAAAATAAAGAAATTTAAATTTATATGTAATAAAAATACAGTTACTATAAAATAGTGAACTCGAAATAAGTAGGCGGGTAAAGGCATTGTTAAGCAGAAATAATCAGTGGAATGATCTATCTGTTGAAGTCTGGATCTAATAAAATAATGTATAGATCGCACTACCATTTATAGAAATATAAGTGGTAGTTATTTTAATTTTTAGATAAAATTGTATTAGACTTGAATAAGGAGGTAAGTTAACTATTATTCTGATGAAGTTGTTAAGATTCATGATTAAGGGTATTTAATAGTCAAATACAAATTAAAATAATTAGTGTTATCGAAAAAGTTCTACTGATATATAGAATAGTGGAGGATTATGAAAAGAAAAACAACTAAAGCTCATTCTGAAAAAGGCATTGAAGAATATGTAATAGAAGGATTTGAAGATGATGGGTATTTTAGACAATATAGAGATATTTATTATGTAAACAAATCATGTATGATATATAGTGTTAAAAATGATATGATGCTAAAGGGATATATAAACAAAAATGGTTATATACAGTATAAATTAAGAAAGGTCCCCCTAACTGGTCACAAAATAGAAAAAGAGCAAATGTTAGGACACAGGGTAATGGCAGAAGTTTTTATGACTGATAAAATACCAGATTGTCGTTATCTTATGCATCATAAAGATCATCAAAGAAGTAATAATAGACTAGAAAACCTTGAAATATTAACATACTCAGAACATGGTAAAAAAGAACATCAAATTCATAATGCATATGCTAAAAGTGCTATGTTATCAAGGGAAGTCAATTCAGTACCAATTGCAAAATATGGTTTAGATGGTATATTTATTTGTTGGTATGCTTCAACATATGAAGCATTGAAAATACTTGAAAAAGCTCGAAGTAGTAAGAATGCAATTTATGAAGCATTAAAAAATCCTAAAGAGAAAACAGCTTTTGGATATAGGTGGGTTAAAATTGAAGACGAATTTGTAACGCGTTGTAATGGAGAAATAATAGTAGATGAGAGTAAGATTCCAACAAAAATTGAGGTAAGTAAACTATATGATCATGGAAGGAAACTGATTATTGGTAAATGTATAGATAATAATAGTAATGTAATTGAAGAGAGGTATTTTGTGTCTATTGAATTTGCAGCAAAATTCATGGGACTCTCACGTAGTTCAATTGTTGATAACTTAGCGGATAGAACTAAGATAAGTATGCGTAATATGATCAAACGAAATGGATTTTTGAATATGTAAATACTTTATAATTACTTACATTTTATTAAGGCTCTGCCATAATAAAAAGATATGGTAAGGAGATGAGAAGATGTATTACAATTTAGATAAAGAACTCGATTATATGATTACATTGGAAAAATTGCATTTATCTGAAAGAACATTGCAACTATTTAAAAATAGTAATTACGTTATTTTAAATGATTTAATTGATTAGAGAATAAGTAACATCTCTCCAAAATTGAAATCGTGTGGAAAAAAGCTCTTATAGAATTAAAAGCGAAGTTAATTGAACAAGAATATTTAAAAGATTATAGACAGGAAAAAGGTAGGGTAGAATCACTTGAGTTTAATACTCGAATTACTAATGCACTTCTTAGAGCAGGTATTTATACAACAGTGGATTTGATTGCTACTTATAACATGCCAGGAAAATTTATTAGAATTAGGATATATTAAATTATAAATATTTTATTTTTGTTGATAAGGGTGGCTTTTTATTTTTTGGTACGTTGAAGTAATTTGGCGGAGAAAGCAATTTGAAGATGGGATTAAGACAATAAAGTGATAGAAAAATTACAGGAGTGTTAGCTTTTAAATGCTATCACTCCTGTTATATTATGAATTGTTCTATTTTGTATGTCTTTATCCTAACACAATTAATTTATAGAAACAATATTGATATATTTCATGTATAGATCCATTTTAATAGAATTCATTAATGGAGACACAAAGAATCTTTTAAATAATCATTCCAGTCTTTAAAATAATACGTGTTATTTCTGTCGCCTTTATACGGTCGAAATCGTTCCAGATTTTTATTTACACTAGCAAAATTATCACCTGCTTCATCATTATCAACGCATAAAACAAAGCGATCACAGTTTTGCGTAGTTATAATTTTATTTAGAGCCGATTGTTTAACACCTCCCAAGGAGTAAAATACAGCATTTTCTGCTATAGGAAGTCTTCTTTTAAGGCAATAGAAGCTCATTGCATCAACCGCAGATTCAAAAATTAATCCATACGGGATGATTGGCTTGTCACAATATGTGAAACTCCAATATCCATCTCTGGATGAACCAGAGGCAATTCCTTTGGCTGAATAATGTGATAATGAACCATGCCACTCGATCCAATCACCACCGTCAAAACATATGTTGTTATGAACTGCTTCTTGATAAATTAATTTTTTGTGAATTAGGTCTGCAATTAAATCTTCCATAATACCGCGTCCTTTAAGATAACCAAAAGTTTGTTTATAAGAGTTTGTGGTCGCTATAGGTCGGTCAAAAGTTTTGTCTGACTCTGTAATGGTTCTATTAAATGAGTTACTATCAAACCTTATTAAACTCATAACAGCGTCTTGAAAACTATAACCTAGGTAGTTCATCAGGTAGTCGATACCATTACCTGATTTACAGGCTGAATTATGATAAAACCCCATATTTTTTGTAATGACGAGACTTTCATATTCTTTGTGTCTAAGTCTATCTGGACCGATTTTTCTAACTGTTTCGGGGTAATTTGCAATAAGAAAATCATGCAAATCAGCTCTTCGAGCAGCTAGTTTTTGTTCTTTGCCTACACGCATTTTATATATCCTTTACCTTCAGTGCTAGTTGCACATAATTCTTTATTAATGGTGTCAGCTCTTTTATTCTTTGATTCAATATAACCCATAATGCTTTTTCCTTTACCATCAAAAATTACATCTAATCTCAACCTAGCAATATCTTGCCAGTCACCCCGTCCAAATAAATTAGGGTTAACCCTATATTCGCCAGTCTGAATTCTGTAGAATGCTTCACCTTTAACTAAATCAGTTAAAGCATTATTAACGCGTGAAAGTGAAATTTTTAATTCCTTTGCGATAGTTTTTTTCATAGCCCCATTTACGTAAATTACTTGCTCACCATCTGGATTATTTGCATAATTCATCCTTCTTAAAAAAGATAATAGAATGGCATTATAGCCTTTTGGTAGATCTTTTAAATATAAAATCGTATCTAAATACATTTTTACATATGGTGGTTCTTTTCCCCAATCTATTGTACGATTGGTCCTAGTTTCTTTGATAACGCCATTTTCATCTACTACTCTTACTTCTGTCGATTGCTTAATTTTAGCCATTTTGGCCCTCCTCATTTGTTTTCTTAAAATTAGTATGACAGATGAAAAAAAAATAACTGTAAAAATACATTCAATTATTCTAGTAAAAGGTTAGAACAAAGTACAAATATTAATATTCGTTTTTTCTAGTGTTTTACTAGATACAACTCCTAAAGTGCAGGAAAAAATATCCCGTAGAATATGAAAAGGATTTTCGAGGAACGGGAATCATAAAAAACGAGATACCCACTGAATTTACTGGGCTTGAAGCTATTTTTTATGGTGAAAATCCTTCTATTATTTTTAGGCTATATTTTTATGGTTTTTTAGCGGTATCACCATAGATATTACAAACGGAGCAAAAACCAAACACATAAACCATTACTAACGGGGCAAAAGAGATAAAAGGGGTGATCCCCTCGGAAGTAAAAAGCAACTTCCTCACCCCCAACGGTACAGCAAAAAAAAGAAGTGAGTATGGAATGTCGTATACAGTATTATTTGCCACTTTTAAAATTCACTATACGTAATTTAGTAAGATGTAAAAAGGTAATCGCTTTATATCTTTTTTGGTCCGTTATCTTTTATGAACCGTATAGCATTAAGAAATTTTGTTATTTATCATACTTAACGAAACTACATACTATTATTGTATATTTATGATGCATGGAGTTAGATTCACTATTTATTTTTATGAAGATTAGAGTGTTTGAATTGGTATAGTATCAATTCAGCATAATGCAACAAATCCATTTGACAATGAACAAACTATATTTTGTTTGAGATAATCCGTATCGTAATGGAAAACGTCAAAGTGGTAAAGCTGATCTTATGTATTTTAAGATCAGCGAGGGACATCGGTTCACAGGTTACTTTAACAATTTATTGTAAAGTAAACGGTGAACGTAGGTAAAATGACATAAATTTGTATAAAAAGCAGTAAATCTGCACAGGTTGGGGCACTGAATACGCTCTTTACAGTCCTTAGCGACTTATACTTAACATTAATTATCAAGGGGGTAACTATGTCTAAAAATAAGAGCCTATTATATCAGGTTAAAGGAGTATTGCAAGGTCAGCTTAAAATCGGTCAATCACGGCATTCTTCCAAACATGGAGAAGGCACACACAGTCCAGAGGGGATCTTCTCCTGGGCAACGTACAATACATATCTAAAGCAATGTACAGAATTTTCCGAATGGGTAAAAAACAAATACAATTGCAAAACCTTAGATCAGGCAAAACAATATGCTACTGAGTACGTTGAAGGTCGAGTAGATGCAGGGCTGTCTGCGTGGACAACAAAACTTGATGCATCAGCATTAGCAAAATTGTACAAAACAACATCAAAAGACCTAGGCATTAAGACACCAACAAGACACAGGGTCAACGTAAAACGTAGCAGAGGAGTAAAAAACCATGACAAATATTTTTCCGAGTACAATAACAAGGACTTAGTTGGGTTTGGTAAAGGTACAGGTTTAAGACGTAGAGAGCTTGGAGCTGTTACACCTGGTGATATTTACAAATCAGGCGGACAGGTATTTGTACATGTGAAGAATGGAAAAGGAGGTAAGGTTCGTGAAGTCCCAGTACTACCAGAGTATGAAAGTCACGTCCTAGATTGCATAAAAGGTAAATCGCCAAATGAACCTATCTTCTATAAAATAGATAATCGAATGGACGAACATTCATATCGAGCGGAGTATGCTAATGCCTGGTATGTACAATTAGCTAGATCTATTGATTCAGTACCTAAAGCAGATAAGTATATATGTCGTAACGATAAAGCTGGTGTTGTATATGAAAAAAAAGCAATGCTGCAAGTATCTCGTTATTTGGGGCATAACCGTATAGATGTTATAGCTCAGTCTTATCTTTATTAATAAAAGAATAAATACTTTTCTAATTAAGTATAAAAGATGAAAGAGAGTGTGCAAGACTGTACCTAGACAGGAAGGGTTGTGAAACAGATTAGAGTAATACTGATGCAATTACTGAATTTTTGATAACAGTCCTATAGCAGCAATTACAAATGAATTAGTGACATAATAAATGAATATATTCAGCTATTCTTTGTACTATCTAAAACGAAATCGAAAATTATAGTATGAACCATTAGGACCTTAATTGGATTGTATTTCTAATATTAGTTGCAGAATTATTAAGATTGATTTACAATTATGTAAGAGAATGTAAGTATACTATGAAATGAATTATAAAAAACTATGAACTTGAAATAGTAATATAAGGAGGGTTAATGAGTGAATAATAATTCAATTTTTTTTAAGAAGCTCACTCTTGTGGATAATGTTGACTTAAAGGTATATGAAAAAGCTATTGACTATGTTTTTGATAATAATGATATCAAAAATGTTGCGATTTCTGGTGCTTATGGTTCTGGAAAAAGTAGTATTTTAGCTTCTTACAAGAAAAAACACGGTAATTTAAAATTTCTACATATATCCTTAGCTCATTTTGAAGCTTCAGATGGCCCTGATGATGAAATAAAAACAGTTGTTAAAGGTGAGAATGAAAATATAATTAAAGAGTTAGTATTAGAAGGGAAGATACTTAATCAGCTAATGCATCAAATATCTCCAAATGACATCCCTCAAACTAATTTCAGAGTTAAACAAAAGGTTGCACAGAGTGAAATTTGGGTGAAAACTCTGACCGTTATTCTTTCACTTCTTTCCTTTTTACATTTTAAATTTTTTGATAAGTGGAGTAATTTTGTTAATTTATTTTCAAAAGAGAAAATATACCCAATTTTATTACCGCTCATCGATCCGTATTCGCGGTTAATAAGTAGTTTAGTTATTATTTTTGCCATAGGAGCTTTTGTATATAGTATAATTAATATTCAAAAAAACAAAAATCTATTTAGAAGAATAAGTGTGCAAGGAAATGAAATAGAAATATTTGAAAAAAGCGATGAATCATACTTTGACAAATACCTTAACGAAGTTTTGTATCTGTTTGAAAATGCAAATGTCGATGTTATTGTTTTCGAGGATATGGATCGATTTAATGCAAGCAGAATTTTCGAACGCTTACATGAAGTGAATACGTTGGTTAATAACCAACTCAGAAAAAACAATAACTCTGTATTACGTTTCTTTTATCTTCTACGAGACGATATTTTTGTATCCAAAGATAGGACAAAGTTTTTTGACTATATTATTCCCGTTGTCCCAGTTGTAGATAGTTCAAACTCTTATAATAAACTTATTTCTTTTGTTAAAGAAAGTGGCATAATAAATAAGTTTGATAAAAGTTTTTTAAAAGGCTTATCGTTATATATTGATGAGATGCGTATATTAAAAAATATTTATAATGAATTTATAATATATTATAATCAGCTCAATACTACTGAACTAAATTGTAACAAAATGTTAGCTATAATTGCATACAAAAATCTGTTCCCGAGAGATTTTAGCGAACTTCAATTAAATAAAGGTTTTGTTTTTACATTGTTCGAAAAAAAAGAGGAATTTATTAGAGAAGCAACAGAGCAGATCAAAGCTTTAATAAGTGTCAAAAAAGCTGAGATTGCAAATGTAAAAAAAGAGAATTTAGAATCTATTAAAGAATTGGACGACATCTATGAACTAATGAATTCTCGCTTACCTTCGCAATATACACAACGCATGAGTGAGTCAACCAAGGTGCAACAATGGCATCAAACAATATATCCTAAACGGAAATCAGCAATAGAAGTAAAGCTAAAAAATGGCTTATTTGTTTTAGAGCAAGAACTATCAGATTTGGAATATGAATTAAGTATAATGTATTCTAAGAAATTACATGAAATCATAACAAGAGATAATGTTGACATTATTTTTAAAATCAACGCTATTAGCGAATTAGGAAATGAAAAATCTTTTGATGATATTAAAGAAAGTGACAGTTTTGCACTTTTGAAATATCTTATTTGGCAAGGTTATATTGATGAGAACTACCCAGACTACATGACTTACTTCTATGACAACAGTCTCAGTCGTACAGATAAAATATTTTTACGAAGTGTTACTGATAAGAAGGCAAAAGAATATACATATGAAATACAAAATCCACAAATGATACTCGATATGCTTAGTCTTGCAGATTTTGATCAAATTGAGATATTAAATTTTGATTTGCTACAACATCTTCTGAAAACGTCTAATAATAATAGTTTTCTTGTGCGATTTTTATTACAGTTAAAAAACACAAAAAACTTTAAATTTATTGGTGCATATCTTAATTCGAAAAAAGAAATGGCAGCTTATGTTAAAAATTTAAATCAATATTGGCCAGAAATGCTTCATAGCTTAATACAAGACAATAAGTTGTCTCAAAAACAACTAAAATTATATTCTTTGTATACGTTGTATTATTGTGAGGATGATATTATTAACGCTGTTAATATCGAGAATTGCTTAACTTGTTACATTTCTGAGAATGCAAGCTATATGGAAATAATGGATCCAGATGTTGAAAAAATAATATACTGCTTCGATTTGTTAAAAGTGCAATTTATATCTATTGACTATGAAAGTGCAGATAAGAATTTGTTTAATGGGGTATACAAAAGTTCAAACTATGAAATCAATGCCGATAATTTAACTCTTATACTCGAAAAAGTGTATGAGGTAGAAGATTTAAAAGATATTGCCCATAAAAATTATACCCTTGTATTATCTCAGCCAGATTCTGCATTGGCTCATTATGTGAACAAAAATATTTCTGAATACATTAAAGTTGTGCTAACAATGTGCAACGGGGCTATAACTGATGATGAAAATATTGCTTTGATTATTTTAAATCATTCAGATATAACCTCTGAGCAGAAGCACGCTTATATTCATGTTCTGAAAACAAATATATCATTATTGAATAAAGTTGAAGATAAAACGCTATGGGAAAAACTCATTAACCAGTCTATTATAAACTACTCTGAAATAAATATTGCTGAGTATTTTTGTAACAAAGGTGCTTTAGACTCAGCAGTTATCGACTTTATTAATAATAGTGAGAAGGTGTTAAATTTTTCAATTATTAAGTCAGATTTTGGAGAAGATTTTGCAAATGAGTTTTTTGATGCCATCATTATTTGTAATGAGCTGTCAACTATAAAATATATTCAAATTTTATCTTCTCTTGGATATTTTTACGATGAATTTAATGTTTTGGGGGTAGATGATGATAAGCTACGAGCACTTATTGATGAGGATATCATCAGAATGACACCAAAAACGTTAATATTTATAAGAGAAAACTATATTAACCAATTACTATACTTTATAGAAAAATCGCTAAGAATATATGTTGAAATAATGACAACTGAGCTGTTTTTAGAGGATGAGCTGCTACAAATATTGTCTTTGGATGTGGACGATGATATAAAAGTTGATCTACTTAAATTTACAAGCAAACCTTTATCGCTTAGTGGAAATAATTATTCAGTCGCAGTTCAAGTACAAATATTAAGCAACAACTTTGACCCTTCTGATTTACCAATATTGATTTTTAAGTATGAGGAAACTGACACTTTAATTCAGCCTATAGTGTATGAACTATCAGTAAAATATATAATGCAAATAATTAATACACCGCATAATATTTCTGATAAGCTATTACGTGAATTGATTTCTGGAAGTGAATTACTTGAATCCAATAAGATTAATTTATTTATATCTATACTTCCAAAGATAAATAAGGACGTATGTAAAGATTATTTTAAATTATTAGGTTTATATGAATATTTAAAAATTTTTGAACTACGAAGTAGACCTAAATTTCTAAAGAATTCAACAAACGAAATGTTGTTGATAGCACTAAAGAACCGTGGTTGGATATATGATTTTGAAGTAGATGCTGATAAAGTGGAATTCTATAAGATAGTTAGAAAAAAGATGCGATAAAACCAACAAGAGTTATTTAGTGTGTTTTTCTAATTTCTAAAAAACTTTTATGAAGTGTTTTAATTATGTTTATAATAAAACTTTGATTATTTAAAACTAGTGTCTACAATTAGATTGAATAAAGCATTATATATTATTAAGGACCATGTAAGGGTCCTTTTTTAATTATTCCAAATATAAAATTAAATATAGACCAATGAATATATAAACTTCTTGTTATATATAACGATATTAATAGAAAATATACTAAAAATTAATAATTGGTATAATTAATTTAGCGTAAAAATTTTATATTATAAGCAATTATTTAGTTGATATACTTGTGTATTTAAAAAAGCTTGTAGCTAGAAACTAAAATCCCTAATTTTCTTACATATTATTCATAGAAATTAAAATTCAAGAAAATGGAGGATTTTTATGAACTTAAGAAAAAAAATTAAAGTACAGGATATTAATGATTATGAAGCTGAGAAAATTGACAAAGAAGACCTTTTCAACGAAATTACACTAGACACAAATAAAATGGCATTGTTATTGGTTGATATTCTACATAATAAGGGTTTAATTAATAAGATAACCTACGAAAAAATAAAAGTATCAGTTAAATATAATGATAAAGTGGCATAATTAACTACAAAGGAGAATGATAAATGGAAAAATTAAGAAGAGTTGTATTTTATGGGCGAGTATCGACTGAACATGACGCACAATTAATTGCTTTACAAAATCAGATGCAATGGTATGATGATCAACTTAAATATCATAAGGATTGGATTTTGATAAATAAGTACATCGAAGTAGGTATTACTGGTACACAAGCTAATGGCAGACCCCAATTTATGCAGATGATCGAAGATGCTAAAAAAGGTAAATTTGACTTAATAGTAACAAGAGAAGTTTGTAGATTTGCAAGAAATACTGTGGATGCTCTAAGTTATACTAGACTGTTGAAAGATATTGATGTTGAAGTTTACTTTGTAAGTGATAATATATGGACAATGGATAATAGTGGTGAATTAAAACTAGGTTTAATGGCTAGTTTAGCACAAGATGAATCGCGAAAAATTTCAGAACGAGTAAAAGCTGGACAACAAACAAGTAGAGCAAATGGAGTGTTATATGGAAACGGTAATATTCTAGGATATGATCGTACTGGTAAAACTTATGTAATAAATCAGGAACAAGCAGAAACAGTTAGAATAATCTTTAAATTGTACTTAGAAGGATTGGGTGCTAAAAAAATCATAAATGAATTAAATAAATTGCATAGAAAAGATTCTCGTGGCAATGTGAAATGGAGTGCTTCAAAAATTAACCGCATATTAAGAAATTCAACTTACAAAGGAATTATAGCTTATGGGAAAACAGTTAAAAAAGATTTTTTAAATAAAAACCGTAAACAAAATCATGATGCTGATAGTTATGTATATGTGAAAGGTGATTTTGAGCCAATAATTAATCAAGAAGATTGGGATAAGGTTCAAGAAATTAGAAAAACAAAAACATTAAAAGTAAATATAGATGGAGAGAACATTATTAAAGGAAAGAAAATATCTCAAAATGTTTGGTTAAGAAAATTAAGATGTAATTGTGGTAGCACATTTAGAAAAGGTATTTGGAATTCAAATAAAAGCGGAATTAAGTCTTTTGGATATCAGTGTTACAATAAGGTAAACAATGGAAGCTTGTCGTCTAGAATAAAAAACAATCTTGATACAGAAAGTTATTGTGATATGAAAATGATTGGTGAATGGAAACTAGACCTGATGGCTAAAACAATTGTTGAAGAAATATGGAAGAATCCACAGGATACAGTACAAAAGGCATATAATTTAATAGCTGAACACTTTACTTTAAATGAGGATAAGTCATTAGCAAATAGAAAAAAAATAAAAGAACAGATTAGTAGACTAGAAACCAAATTATATAATATTATTAATATGCGAGCAGAAAATGAGCTTTCTCAAGAAGAATTTTCAAATATGAAGAAAAAAATTAATAGTGAACTTAATAATTTAAAAAATGAACTCATTAATTCAGAAGAAAGACAAGATAACCAAGAGGAGGTATCTAAACAATTAAGTGTAATCAAAGATGCATTAGATAAATTTGCTTATTTAACGGTACCTAAAATTTCTGATGATATCATTGAAAATTTATTTGTTAAGGTTATACCGTTTGAAGATAATAAATTTAAATTTGTATTAAATTTAAACGGAGTTAGTAAAAAATTAATTTGTAGTGTAGATGGAAGAATAAATAATCCAACACTAAGCACAGGCCGTTTTGAACAACAAATAATATTGAGATTTCAACGTTTTTCAACGGTTTGACCTGGGTTAGACTGTATTGAATAACAGCGAATAAATTATATGGCACCCTATCATTTATATGATAGGGTGTTTTTCCACTCCTATTATAAAGTAATTTGGAGTTTTGAAAACTTATGCAACCAATTATATATCTTACAAATAATGGTTGAGTAATGAAAGCTTATAATGTACAATGTAAAATAAATGTTTTGACTACTTTGTATAAGGTAAGAAGGTTCTGGAAAAAGCCTACGGTTGTGCTAATTTAACTAATAGAATTTTAAATGAAGTAAGCACTAAATTTGCAACCGCCTCTGCTGGAAAGGTTTTTGTGGCAGTAGGAATTTTACAACTTTTCGAAAAAGGATTGCTAAAACTTTCTGATACAATCGGTAATATTTTTGATTTTGACTGGAAGCAAATAGATACTTCAATTAAATAGCAAAGAAGCAGAATGTTATGGTTATGGTATTTGGCTTAACAAGAACGATAAATATTTAGAGATATAAATAAACATTTCGAAAATTGAATATTCTATTTAATATATTGAATCCAATTTATAAGAGTAAGTTTGTTTGGTTGCAATAATAAAATGCAATAATAAAATGCAAATTCAATAACGGATACTATGGAAGAATAACTGAAATCGTGATATACTAAAGAAAATTAGAATAAAGAGCTATAGCAAAGGAGTGAAATTAAAATGATGTATCCATACATGATTTTAGCTGATGAAACGGAAATAGTACATTCGCATATAATTGAAGAAAATGGTATACAGTCTGTAGAAGTACATTTTGAACGACCTATGGAAGATGGCTTTGATGTAGCCAGATGCTCTTTGCCAACTTATACATGGATTAAGAGAAATGGTTTTACGGATAATGAGATTGAGAAATTTACTAAATTCCTTCATTATAATGCTCATTTGTTATACAAATACGCTGCAACCGGAGGTATAAAAATTGCCTAGCCTGTTTCAAGTTGGTGGATATAAAGTGTATTTCTGGTCAAATGAGAATAATGAGCCGATTCATGTTCATGTTAGTACCGGAAAGCCAAACGCGAATTCAACGAAGATTTGGTTGTCTTCAACCGGAGGTTGCATTGTAGCCAATAACGGAAGCAAGATACCACAAAATGACTTGAATGAATTATTAGAAATTATTTCTGCACAGTATTTTTTGATATGTGATGAATGGAAAAACCATTTTAGAGAAGATAAAATTAAATTTTTCTGTTAATATATAGGCT
>JAQSXU010000340.1 GCA_029256485.1 Clostridiaceae bacterium | reverse complement strand
TATCATACATTTTTTTCGCTTGCGTTTTAATTCATTTTCAAGCATCACTGGTGCATCTTTTTTAATTTCAATATCTGTAAAATCATGCTTCATCTGATAGCAACTGCTTCTGCTGTCACAATAAATGCAGCCGTGGCTGCAGCCTCTGTATATATTAATTCCGTTGTTAGCTGACAGAATAGATTTGTACTCCTTATAATGCATGAAAACACTCCTTACTCATTGAGTTTAATAAGAATTAAACTTATATAGCACATGGCTATTTCAATTATTATTTCCGCTTGGATAGATTCTTTTAATATTTTCACACTATTATATCACAAACACAAAGACCATGCAAACAATTGTTCGAAATAAAACTATAAAATTAAAAAGCTCTTTGATAAATAAATAATCAAGAGCTTCAAAAATGATATTGCATATTTGTATAATTATTATAATTATTATAATTATAATATTATTCTTCAAATATTTTTATTCAGCAGTCTTATTTAATTCAAGCTGTGCACTTTGGGTATCTTCCTTGCTTTCACAGCAGCTTGACTTTTTATTATTGTTGCCTCTGCCTAGCATCATAGGTATCATTCCAATCATCATGATTGGGCAAATAAATGGTGCTATTACTGACAATATCCTGCTGGAACCAGGACTAAACCTTGATATAAACGGCAATGCTGCAAAAATTAGTATCGGTAAGATGCAGCAAAGAATCATATGAAGCATGTGTTTTATTGGACTATGATTATGTCCTTTATTACCTTCCTTATTACCGTGACAGCTCATTACATTTCCTCCATTGTACTTTCGTAATTTTATGTCTAGTGCTACATACCATTATGAACTTGTGAAGCATAGGTTCATAATGTGTTTTTGCAAAGTTACTTCTTAGTTGTACTGTTAGAAGCTTGTATATTTGTATTTTTAGGCTTATTTAAATCACAGCAATCAAGTCTGCCGCTTCCGAAACTCTTTTCATTTTCCTTTGCCAATCTTTCAAGCCAATCTTTAATAAATTTTAACATTTATACCACTCCTTATATTTTTATATAACTTATAATAGTATTAGCTATTAAATTTTTTCTATTTTTTTATAACATATTCATCCTTTAAGGCTAATATTGCAATGAATAATTATCTATACCCCATGGGGTGTTTTATATATGTTAACAAAATGCTATGGAGAAATTATGAAGATTAATATCATTAAGGCTTTCTATGGAAAAGTTATTGTACAGTTTTATGTAAAGGGCCTGACTTTGTACAAATCAGGCCTTAAAATAAGATTACATTTAAATTATTATCTTAGTCAGCAAATACTTGTGTCCAATAAGGTGTTCCGCTGGAATTTGTAGCATAACCGACACCTATTCTTGAAAAGTTTGGTGACATTATGTTTGCTCTGTGTCCTTCAGAATTCATCCATGCAGTTACAACAGATTCAGGAGTTCTTTGTCCTGATGCTATATTTTCACCCCATGCTGACCATCTGATTCCAAACTTAGTCAACATATCCCCTGCACTTCCGTAAGTTGGTGACTGATGTGCAAAGTAGTTATTGTCTGCCATATCTTTTGATTTAGTTCTTGCAACATTAGAAATTTCGGAATCTAATGTAAGAGGTTGTAGTCCTGCTTTTTGTCTCTCAACATTAACAAGTTGTACTACTTTTTGTTCATAGCTTAAATTTGCTGAAACCTGAGCAGTATCAGGTGAAACTACAGCTTCTTCTTTAACTGGTGAATTTTGCTGAACTTGAGGCCTTACAGCAGCTGTCTGTGTCTCTTGTTTTACATCTGCTTGCTGTGTCTCAGCCGGTTTTTGAATTTCTGGTTTATTAACAACTGGTTTTTCAACTTCAGTAAATATTTTTTCTGTCTTTGCAGTATTTAATAATACGTTCCAGTCAACTGAATTCAAATCAACTGTTTGGCCATTAACTTTTACACTCTTTACTTTAAGATTTCCATTAACTATTTCACTGATATAATAATTTAAATTATTGTCATTAGAATATTTGCTTATTACATTAGTACCATTATTTTATTTTTCATTTTTTACTCCTTTTCTTAATTCAGATTCTCAAACTTTTTGTGAATTTTGAATTAGTACGCTCGGCTCATTCCGAGTACATAATGAATAATAACAAAAGCTTATGGAGATGTTGTGGAGAAGATTGAAAATTATTTTTATTGTCAAAAAAACGCCCCTTACTGCTGATCCTTGATCAGTATAAGGGGTATTTATCTAGAATTCAATTATTACGCTAGTTCCTTTTCCAACTTCACTGTCTATTTTTATCGTTCCTTCATGTGCTTCTACTAATGCTTTTGTGATTGTAAGTCCTATACCGGTTCCACCGGTTTGGCGATTTCTTGATAAATCACTCCTATAAAACCGTTCAAAAATATATTTTAAATCCTCCTTTGGAATTCCTATACCTGTATCCTTTACTGTTATTTTGATTTTTTCCTTTAGTTTTTCAAGATTTATGCTGACAGATCCATTTTCATTTGTGTACTTAATTGCATTAGAGAGAATGTTAACGAAAATGCGTTTTAAATAATCCGCATCCCCCATCATATAAACATCGTTTTGTATCTTTTTATTTACATTAATATTCTTTTCAAAGAACATAGGCTCACAGCTGTCTATAGTATTAGACAAAATTTCCGATAGATTTACTGTACTTAATTTTAGATTTATTTCATCGTCTTCAACTATAGATAATTCAGATAATTCATTGATTAATTTTGTTAACCTGATTATTTCTCCATGAATAACAGAAAGTCTTTCATCATTAGGTTCCCATACCCCATCCATAAAAGCCTCTATATGGCTTTGTATAGCAGCCAGTGGAGTTCTTAACTCATGAGCTATATCTGTCGTCATTCTTTTTCTTAAATGTTCCTGGTAGTTCAATCTTTCTGCAAGTTCTTTAACAGATACCGACAATTCATTCAGTTCAAATGTATTGGTATTAATGTCATTTAGTGATTTATATTTGCCTTGTTCAATCAGTTTAGCATTCTCTTTGATTGCATAGATCGGGTTTAAAAATTTCTTGGATATGTGAATACTTGAACGTACTGCAAGAATAAAGGTCAATACTGAAGCTAAAGCAAATATGCTGTTTATTGTTATAATAAACTTTTCATCTTCTATGTTAGATATGATACTTTTTGGTCGCCCCACATCAATAGTTCCTATTTCTGATTCATTGTATATGAAAGGGTAACTTCTAAAAGAAAAATTGCCTTCATCATTGCTATATTCATCTATCATTCCGTATGAAGTGCCGAATGCGCTGCTGTTCCAGCTTATATTATTATTCTTGTCCCTTATTTGAATGATAACATCTTCACTGAATGCATAATGCATTATATTCATCAATGAATGGGAATTCAACTCTTCATAATCTTTGTATACACGTTCCACGTATTGAACTACTTTCAAATCATCTCTGCTTCTTGAATTTCTGATATAATCCGAGAAAAAATAATTAATGCCTATATTTGAAGTAACTGTAATAAATGCAATTGATATTATTGAGATTGTTACAAAATACTTTCGCAACTGTTCGCTAATTTTTATCATGTTATTCTCCTTCAAATTTATAACCAACCCCATACACAGTTACAATATATTTAGGTTCCTTTACATTGTCTTCTATTTTTTGTCTCAAGTTTTTAATATGAGTATCAACAGTACGATCGTATCCTTCGAAATCATAACCAAAAGCCATACTCACTAAATGACTTCTGGTGAAAACTTTATATGGATTTTGTGCCAGGGTCAATAATACTTTAAACTCATTTGGCGTTAAACTGACATCTTGTCCTGCCTTCTGGACACTATGTTTAGGAATATCAATAAAAAGATCTTTATCATTGAATTCCAAGGAATCAGTTAATTCAGAATTGCCTTTTGTTCGCCTTAGAATTGCTCTTACTCTTCCAACTAGCTCTCTGGGACTAAATGGTTTTGTCAAGTAATCATCTGCTCCTATATATAAACCTGTAACCTTATCATCTTCATTGCTTTTCGCTGTTAGCATTAAAATAGGCACATCAGATTTCTTTCTGATAAGTTTGCATATCTCTTCTCCTGAAATATCCGGAAGCATTAAATCAAGTATAATAAAATCAGGTTCTATCTCATGAAACAGTTCAATAGCTTTATTTCCGCGAGTTGCTGTAAAAACTTCGTAAGATTCCCGCAACAGATAATCTTTTATAACATTTGAAAGATTAATTTCATCATCAACAACTAATATTTTCTCATTCATCTTTTTCACCATATTATTTTTTTAATCTACTATCATATTTCCAAAATTAAATTAAGAATGGTTATATTATACTCATTTATTCTAATAATAAATCATGTAGTTATTATGAATAATAGTACGATTTATCTTTTCTTTTCTCCATAACTTCTCCATAAACAGTTAGTATAATTAATTATAGATTTTGAATTGTTAATTTAAAGCAATTTAATCTCCCTCCAAAAAATATAAGTTATGAAAAAATAAGACCGCTGAGGTCTTATTTTTATGGAAAAATAAAATTTATAGACTATCTTACTCATTTTTAAATTAAAACCATAAAATCTTTAACCAAAATAAAAAGTGGACATATTATGTATTGAAGATAGATGTCCACTAAACTTTATAGCATACATTCTTTCTATCTTTGATATTAAAAAAATAGGGTGATAATTTAATATGGGATGTCCATTTTGTTGCTTTTTACAAAATTATATAGGACAATTTGTAGGCATAGGATTTATATGCAACTGTTCTCAGTACAACCATGCTTATGGTTTTGGTTACCTGAGGAGACGTTCATTTTATGGTGACAGCATTAGATTATATGATGCTCCAAGTGGCGGAGATGTAATTTTTACAGCTAATTGTGAAGATATCTTTGAAGTTTTCTTCCCAACACTTGATACTAACGGACCAATGAGCATGAGTGAACTTATAAACAAGGTTGAAGAAAAGGAAAGAGTTACACTTTCAGGATCCTTCGTCAATCTGCAAAAGGGGGAGAAGGCAAATGACTGAACGCGGAAATTATTGTAGTATTTGTGATACACTCCTCAATGATTATGAGGGAAGAACTGTAATAATAAAGACCAAATGCCCATCCTACTACAATGCAGTAGGAGAAATTCTGGATGTAAGAGACAATCTTCTTATA
>JAQSXU010000094.1 GCA_029256485.1 Clostridiaceae bacterium | reverse complement strand
TTGAACATCTTCTTCAAATTCATCTGTAATAATTTCAGAACAAAGTTCTATACACTCATCACAAATATAAACACCTGGCCCTGCTATAAGTCTTCTAACTTGATCCTGAGTCTTACCACAAAACGAACATTTTAATTGCTTTTTTTCTTCAATTTTGGCCATATTTGCACCTCTCTAAAGGTTATTTCTTTTTATCAATTACTTCATCTATTAAACCATATTCCTTTGCTTGTTCAGCAGATAAGAAATGATCTCTCTCGGTGTCCTGCTCAACCTTTTCTAATGGCTGCCCAGTTCTTTCACTTAATATTGTATTCAACTTCTTCTTTATTTGCAATATTCTTTCAGCATGTATTCCAATGTCTGTTGCCTGACCCTGGAATCCTCCTAATGGCTGATGAATCATTATTTCACTATTTGGAAGTGCAAATCTCTTTCCTTTTGCACCTGCTGCCAATAAAAATGCTCCCATAGATGCTGCCATTCCAACACAAATAGTTGAAACAGCTGGTTTAATATACTGCATTGTATCATATATTGCCATGCCTGAAGTTATAGAACCACCTGGACTATTTATATATAAATAAATATCTTTATCTGGATCTTCTGCCTCTAAAAATAACAACTGAGCTACTACAAGACTTGCCGTAGTATCATTAACTTCTTCACTAAGCATTATTATTCTATCCTTTAATAGTCTAGAATAAATATCGTAAGACCTCTCACCTCTATTAGTCTGTTCAACCACTACTGGTACTAAACTCATAAACCTCTCCTCCTCTTATAAAAAAGTAAATTTATTAAAATTAATTGCCAGAAAACTATCTGGCAATTAATTATACGCTATGCTGTTGCTTTACTGCTCTCTACTAACATTTTAATAACTTTTTCATTAATTGCGTCAACTTTTAAATAACTTCCTTGTGCATTAACAATTAATTTTGCAGTTTTTTCAATATCTTTATCTCCATATTGTTTAGCCATTTCTGTTGCTTTTGCTAAAATTTCTTCTTCTGTTACTTCAACATTTTCTAATTTAGATATTTTTTCTAATACTAATTCTGTTTTAACTCTCTTTTCAGCAGTTTCTCTCATATATTCTTTAACTTTTTCTTCACTGCTGTTAGTATATTGATAATATGTAGGTAAATCTAAACCTTGATATTTTAATCTCATTTCTAAATCTTTTATCATTGTATCTATTTCTTTATCTATCATAACCTTTGGAACTTCAACCTTTGCATTTGCACAAACTCCATCAATTACAGCTTCTTCATATTCATTTTTGGCTTTTTCTGCATTAGCCTCTTCCATTTTAGCTTTAAGATCAGCCTTTAATTCATCTATTGTATCAAATTCTGATACTTCCTTTGCAAATTCATCATCTATAGATGGAAGCTCTTTTATTTTAATATCCTTTACTGTAACTTTAAATAATGCAGGTTTGCTATTTAAATCTTCTCTGCCATACTCAGCTGGGAAAGTTACATTAACTTCTCTTTCTTCACCTTTTTTAGCTCCTATTAACTGATCCTCGAAAGTATCTATAAATGAACCAGAACCTATTTCTAATTCATAGTCTTTCCCTTCTCCGCCTTCAAATGGAGCACCATCAACAAATCCTTTAAAATCTATTACTGCAATATTACCCTTTTCTATGTTTCCTTCTTCTTTTGATTCTACTCTAGCATTTTTTTCCTGCATAGTTTTTATTTGATTTTCTACTTCTTCATCTTTTACTTCGTATTTAACTTCTTTTACTTCAAGTCCTTTATATTCACTAATTTCAACTTCAGGTTTAACTGTTACTGTAGCTGTATATACAAATTCTTTTTCTTCGCCAATGGAAACTATATCAATCTTTGGATAATCAACTGGATTTACATCATTATCTTTTAGTGCTTCTGGGTATGTATCATCGCAGCAGAAGTTTATAGCATCTTCATAGAAAACACCTTCACCATAATATTTTTTAATTATGTTCATTGGTGCTTTTCCCTTTCTAAAACCAGGGATATTAAACTTCTTTGCGTTCTTTATGTAAGCTTTTTTCATAGCTTCATTGAACTTCTCTGTTTCAACTGTTATTTCTAGTTTTACAACATTAGTTTCTATTTTTTCTACTTTAGAATTCATCATTCTTCCTCCTAATCACCATAAGTGCTTATATTAACCATACTATTATATCATATATTTTAAATTATTAACACACATTGATAAATTATAATTGAAATTCTTATAATGACGCCGTTACCTCAAATGTTTTGTAGAATTATTATATACCTACACATATAGAATTTTCAATTTTTTTATTACTTTTTTAAATATTGTTAACATATACAGCCTGCTTCAGCATATATATTCTGATAAAACATGCCTATTGGGTTATAGATTTATCACCCTTTAAAAATAAAGTTTTATCATCAGCAATTACTGTTAAACCTTTATCAGTTATCTTATCCAGTTTCACGCTTTCTCCGCTGATCCCTTGTACCTGCACAATCTGCTTATCTTTTATGTTTACCATCCATATGTATTTTGTAGATCTTTGAAGCCAAGGAAGCTGTGAAATAAATGCAACATTTTCCTCATCTACAAACTCTGGAGAGGCACACCAAATAAAATCCGGCTTGCTTTGGAGTACCTGCCCTCTGGTAAAAGTACCTGAAGAAGATACATATTGATTATATGATATATCTGTTTTATTGCCATCTAAATCAATATAAATCAAAGCTTGGGCGGCCTTATCCAGTACAACTATGGATTTTCCCGATGGACTTATTGTAAAATCAGCATTTGCATCTGTAGGATTTATATATTTGAATTTTTTATCATTATTTTTATTCTCAAATATTGCCTTTATTTGTTTTCCATCACTTAATGTTAAATCGTATCCTTCCTCTTTAGCATCCCGTGATACAGGTGTCTTTTGAATGGTTTGGGTCTTATTCGAAGTATTGGTATTTTTATTTACTGCAGTTTTGTTTGTATTATTTTTATTACTAACTTTAAATAATTTTCCTTTGACGTACAAACTACCTAAAGCAGAAATTATAATTATGACTATAATAACTAC
Source organism: Clostridiaceae bacterium (assembly GCA_029256485.1). The sequence goes on along the minus strand of JAQSXU010000094.1, from coordinate 20,637 downwards.
AATTATGGTAAAACGTCTTTTTTTCATCCTTCTCTCATAATCCCTACTAAAAATACTTGGTTTGCCCAATGACATTCCCTCCTAAAACTTCCTAAATAAATAATTGCATTTATATTAACATAAAAACCCATTATTTATTATAACTCAATTTAGATAAAATTAGTAATATTTTTTTATAATTTAAAAATCCCTACAATACTTGTCTAAATAAGTTTATCTATTAGCAAGTACTGCAGGTTATTTCTTATAGAGGAGTATATTCAATGTTTAATCTATTATTTTTTACCATAATTGCTTTTGTATATAAGTTGGCAGTATCCAGACAGGTAAATAACGGGATTTTATATTCCGAAGCCATTCTTCTCAATTTAAATCCATTGGTTGTGTCATCATTGCCTTTAGAAGGAGTATTTATTATTATATTTAGTTTACCTTTTTTTATGCTTTTTATCCATTGTTCATCAGTGATTTCATTACTTATTACACCACATCCATTTAAGAACTCATTGGTTTTATATGATGCATATATTTTAAATCCTAAATTTATATATTTTTTTATAATACCAGCTGTTTCATCATTTCTGTCATTTTTCTTCAAGCTCACAAATACATTACCCTTATCCACTACTTTCATACCACTAGCTGTAAATCCTTTGAAAATACTGATATCATAGTTCTTGTCCACGCCAAGCACTTCACCTGTAGATTTCATCTCAGGTCCCAGGTAAATATCTGCATTAATAAGTTTTTCATTTGAAAATACAGGTACTTTTACTGCATAAAAATCTTTGTTTTTCAGCAGCCCTATTCCACAATTCATTTCTTTAAGTTTCTTTCCCATCATTATATCCACTGCAATTTGTACCATTGGTACCGATGTTACCTTGCTCAATATTGGTACTGTTCTTGATGCCCTTGGATTCACCTCTATTACATACACCCTGTAACCATCATATACATATTGTATATTTACTAATCCCCTGATGTTTAATGCTGTAGCAATGCTTTTAGTATAATTTTCCAGAATCTTAACTGTGTTTTCATTTAGTGTAATATATGGATATACTGTTATGCTGTCTCCTGAATGCACTCCTGTTCTCTCAATATGTTCCATTATCCCAGGTATTAGTATATCTTCTCCATCGCAAATTGCATCTACTTCAATTTCTGTTCCCTTTATATATTTATCAATTAAAATTGGGTGTTCACTGGATATACTTACTGCTTCTTTCATATATTTTGACAAGGACTGCAAATCATAAACAACTTCCATGCCTCTTCCCCCTATTACATAGGATGGGCGTACAACTACTGGATATCCAATGTTTTTCACAGCTTCATAGGCTTCATTTTCGCTGGTTACAGCTACTCCCAATGGACTTGGAATGTCTAAATTCAGAAGAAATTCTCTAAACTTATCTCTATCCTCCGCTAAATCTATAGAATCAAAAGAGCTTCCAAAAATCTTAATTCCTCTGTTTTCTAATTCCTCAGCTAAGTTTATGGCTGTTTGCCCGCCAAATTGGACTATTACCCCTTCTGGCTTTTCTTTATTTATAACATTCATTACATCTTCAATATAAAGTGACTCAAAATATAGTTTGTCTGCAGTATCAAAATCTGTACTTACAGTTTCTGGATTATTGTTTATTATTATGGATTTATAACCTGCCGCTTTAATTGCCCAAACTCCATGAACACTGCAGTAGTCAAACTCTACTCCCTGACCTATTCTAATTGGTCCGGATCCAATAACTAATATCTTTTTTTCATTATCAGCCTGCACCTCATCTTCTCCGTCATAGCAGGAGTAATAGTACGGTGTTGCAGCATCAAATTCACCGCTGCAGGTATCCACCATTTTATATACAGGATATATATTGTTTTCATTTCTTATCTTAGTAATGGAAGCTAAACTCATACCGGTTAAATTGCATATGTGTACATCTGTAAAGCCCATAGCCTTTGCATCGTATATTTCCTTTGCTGAAGGCCTTTTATTACTCAAACTCTTCTCTTTCATTACTATATTCTTAATGCAATTTAAAAACCATTTATCTATTTTGGTTATATTATAAATATCCTCTATGTCCAATTCTTTTCTAAAGCCTTCCGCAATGGCAAATATTCTTTCATCATCGCTTACTTTAATTTTATTTAGTAATTTATCCTTAGTTAATTCACTAAATTTCTCCATGTTCAAAGCTGTAAACTTGCTGTCCAATGATGTAACTGCTTTCATAAGAGCGCTTTCAAAGCTTCTGCTTATGGCCATCACCTCTCCAGTGGCCTTCATCTGAGTACCAAGTAATTTCTCTGCAGATTTAAATTTATCAAAAGGCAGTTTAGGAATCTTTATTACCACATAATCAAGAGCAGGTTCAAAACAAGCACTAGAATTACCCGTTACATAATTTTTTAACTCATCTAAAGTATATCCCAGTGCAATTTTTGAGGCAATTTTAGCTATGGGATATCCTGTAGCCTTTGATGCCAGTGCACTAGAACGACTTACTCTTGGATTTACTTCAATAACAATATAACTGCTGCTTTTTGGGTCTAATGCAAATTGCACATTGCATCCTCCCTGTATTTTTAGACTGCGAATTATATCTATAGATGCCTGCCTTAGCATCTGGTATTCCCTGTCCCTTAATGTCTGAGATGGCGCTACAACTATGCTGTCACCAGTATGTATGCCTACAGGGTCAATATTTTCCATGTTGCATATTACAATACAGTTATCCTTTGAGTCTCTTATAACCTCATATTCAATTTCTTTCCATCCAGCCACACTTTGCTCCAGAAGTATTTGTCCTATTGGGCTTCTGTCAATACCCCTTGCACATATTTCCATTAGCTCTTCTCTTGTGTTTGCAATACCGCCGCCGCTGCCTCCTAAGGTATATGCCGGCCTTATAATAACCGGAAAGCCATTTTCAACCACAAAGGCAGAGCATTGTTCAACAGTTGTGGCAATTATGCTTCTTGGTATAGGCTGGCCAATTTCCTTCATTAAACGCTTAAACTCTTCCCTATCCTCAGCTTTCCTTATTGACTCACTGTTTATTCCCAGCAGCCTTACTTTATATTTTTTAAGCACACCCATTTTTTCCAATTTCATAGCTAAGTTTAGAGCAGTTTGACCTCCAAACCCTGCTAATATTCCATCTGGTCTTTCCTTCTCAATTATTTTTTCCAAAGCTTCTGCTGTTAATGGCTCTATATAAACTTTGTCAGCAATATGCCTGTCTGTCATAATTGTAGCTGGATTGCTGTTTACAAGTATTGTTTCAACGCCCTCTTCTCTTATGGATTTACAGGCCTGGGTTCCTGAATAATCAAACTCAGCTGCTTGTCCAATTATTATTGGACCAGAACCTATTATAATAACCTTTTTTATAGATTTATCCAGACTCATAGTACTCCTCCTTACTGTGCATTTTTCATGTTTCTTATAAATTTATCAAACAAATATGATGCATCTGTTGGTCCTGGAGCACCCTCAGGATGAAATTGAACAGAGAAAACTGGAAGTGAACTATGGCTAATTCCTTCAACAGTGCTGTCATTTAAATTAATATGAGTTATTTTCACATTTTTATTTTTAAGGCTTTCAGCATCAACAGCGTATCCATGATTTTGTGAGGTTATAAATGCCTTTTTAATTTCTTTATCGTAAACGCCATGATTACCGCCTCTATGACCAAATTTCATTTTATATGTATCTCCTCCTAAAGCTAAGGCTAATATCTGATGTCCAAGACATATGCCAAATAGAGGTACATTATTAATAAGTCTCTTAACCAGACTTATTCCTTCTAATGCAGTTTTAGGATCTCCAGGTCCATTGCTCAGCAGTACCCCTTGAGGTTTAATACTCATCACCTGTTCATAGGAAGTATTGTATGGGAATATTACAATTTCGCATTTTCTTTCTCTAAGATTTCTTATGATATTGGCCTTTGCTCCGAAATCAATCAGCGCCACCTTAGGACCTGTTCCGTCTATTTTAATAACTTCTTTTGTACTAACTTCATCCATAAAATTGTTTTTCAGCTGGGTTTTTTCCAATATTTTTTTAATCTCATCTATACAGGTTTCATCGTTTGAAATAACACATTTCATTGCACCTGAATTTCTTATTTTCTTAGTAATGCTTCTGGTATCCAAATCATATATGCCTACTACTTCCATTTTCTTAAGCATTTCCTGTAATGATCCCTCACTTCTGTAATTTGAAGGATTTTCACATATATTTTTAACTATAAATCCCTTAGCATATACTTTGGAAGATTCCTTCTCAACTGTATTTACTCCATAGTTTCCTATTAAAGGATAAGTCATATTGATAACTTGACCTGCATAGGATGGATCAGTCAGTATTTCCTCATATCCAGTCATAGATGTATTGAAAACAAGCTCTCCTACTGATGTGCCTACTTTTCCGAAACCTTTGCCCTCATAAACTGATCCGTCTTCTAAATATAATAGTCCCATCATTTATCCACTCCTGTTATTTTATGTTTCTGCTGCCCGGTTTTATATATGGCTTACCTTCTTTACACATAGGGCATTTTTCCTTTTCATAGCTTTTTATCTCTAACTGTAATGCACTATATATTGGGTATTCTAGCTCTACTCCGTTTGCTCTCCTGTCTACAATGCAGCAAATACCTACAACTTCTCCCCCTAAATCCTTTATGATCTCAGCAGTTTCCAAAGTCGACTTACCGGTTGTAATTACATCCTCTGAAATGATTACTTTATCGCCAGGTTTTATTTCAAATCCCCTGCGAAGTGTCATCTTTCCATCCTGTCTTTCTGTAAAAATTCCTGGTTTTCCTGTTTGCCTTGCAACTTCATAGGAAACTACAACTCCACCCATTGCAGGTCCAACAATTATATCAAAGTCTACATTTTTCAATTTATCCGAAACAACTTTTAGTACTTTTTCAGCCTTATCTGGATACTGCAGTAGCTTTGCACACTGGCAGTATCTATCACTATGTCTTCCTGATGATAGTAAAAAATGCCCTTCTAAGAGTGCACCAACCTGTTTAAGAATTTCTATAATATTGTTATCTGTATTTTCCAAATGAAATCTCTCCTCTTCTATTAAACTTCCATTTTTAATTCACTGAGTTTTTTTATTCCTTCATCCTTCGTAAACTTTTCTATACCTTGAATAATGTCAATGCATATATCAGGTTTTATAAAATTAGCGGTTCCCACTTGAACAGCTGAAGCTCCACACATAAGGAATTCAACTGCATCCTTCCAGTCCATTATTCCGCCCAGTCCTATTACCGGTACATCTACCGCCTTGCACACTTCATAGACCATTCTAAGTGCTATAGGCTTTATAGCTGGCCCTGAAAGCCCTGCAGTTACATTTTCAAACACCGGCTTTCTTTTATAAATATCCACTGCCATTCCTTTAAATGTATTTACAAGGGAAATAGCGTCTGCTCCTGCATCACAGCACTGATATGCCATATCTACTATATCCTCCGCATTAGGTGATAGTTTTACCATTAAAGGCTTTTTACATATATTTTTCACCTGTCTTACAGCTTCCCTAGCTACTGAGGACTTTATTCCTAATGCCATACCACCGTGTTTTACATTAGGACATGATATATTAAGCTCAATCATATGGACCTCTGTGTTATTTAGTTTTTCTATAACCTGTAAATATTCCTCTATAGAAGATCCTCCAACATTAGCTATGATGTTTGTATTATAACTAAGCATTTTAGGCAGTTCATTATTAATAAAGTAATCCACTCCAGGATTTTGGAGGCCAACACTGTTTAAAATACCTGCTTTTGTTTCAAATATTCTGCTTCCGCTATTGCCTTCTCTTTTATTTAGAGTTATTCCCTTTGAACATATTCCCCCTAATTTTGACACATCATAAAAATCATTATATTCCGAGCCAAAACCAAAGGTGCCGGATGCAGTAATCACCGGATTTTTAAATTCTATGCCACATATATTTACATTCATTTTTTATTCTCCATTCAAAATGATAATTTCTCATTATAAAATATGTTCTCCAAGGAACACTGGGCCATCCTTGCAGCTTCTTTTGTTCCCTAACTTAGTGGTGCAAGTACATACCAAGCATGCCCCAACCCCACAGGCCATTTTATTTTCCATGGAAACATAAACGGGAACATTCACTTCTCTGCACATTTCTATTACGGATTTCATCATGATTTCCGGTCCGCAGCATAAAGCTAAATCATATTCCAATGGATTAAATATTTCAGTTACATATCCTTTATGTCCATATTCCCCGCTTTCCGTTGTAACATAAACATTTTTTACAACTCCCTCTAGATCCTTTAGTGCGTAAACTTCATTTTTAAATCCAGCATAAAAATCCACTGAAGCACTTTTTATTTTTTCCGCTGCAAATATCATAGGCGCTATGCCTATTCCACCTGATATGATGGCTGTTCTTTTATTGTTTACATCCAAGTTAAAGCCATTACCCAGAGGCCCGGTAATTTTAATTTCAGCATTGTTTTTTAATTTGCTTAGTATTTCTGTGCCTACTCCAACTACTGCATAGAGAAACTCTATTTTTTCATCATCCACATGATGTATGCTTATTGGCCTTGACAGCAGGGGTTCCTGCTGCCATGCTCTAAGCATGTAAAATTGTCCAGGTATTCCAGTGAAATTGCCTTTAATGGTTAATTTAAAAATTCCTTTACTTATTTCTGTGTTCTTATACACTTTTTCTGTTGTATATACAGCCTTATCCTTAACCATTATTAAGCTCCCTTTTCTATTTTTTCTTCTCTGCTTTTAAACACTGAATTTTTTATTTCTCTTCTCATTTTTATTACTTCTTCTCTAGCATATTCATCAAATCTTTTTCCACCATGTTCATGATTCTTATATGCCAGCAGTATACCTCTTGAGGAATTTACTACTCCTCCATTACCATCATTTAAATAAACGGACACATCCTGTGCTTTTCCTCCCTGAGCCCCATAGCCAGGTATCAGTAAAAAGGTTTTATCAAGGGAGCTTCTTATTTCTTCCCCTTCTTCCTGATGAGTGCATCCTACAACTCCTCCTATGGAGCTGTAACCATACTTACCCATATAATTTTCACCTATTTTTTGTATCTTATCCCCAACTTCATTGTAGACTTTCTTTCCTCCCCCGCAGTTTAAATACTGTATATCTTCCGCTCCAGGGTTTGATGTTCTTACTAGGAGGAAAAGCCCCTTTTCATTATTTTTTACATAAGGAAGGTATGGTTCAACACTGTCCAGCCCCATATAAGGATTTAATGTTACAAAATCACTTTCAAATTCTCCTTGAAAATGTGCCTTTGCATACATTTTTGCAGTGTCTGATATATCTCCCCTCTTGATATCTGCTATAGCTATAGCACCTTTACTTCTTATGTATTCCAATGTTTTTTTATACACCATCATACCTTTTAACCCAAGGGCTTCATAATATGCTATTTGCACTTTGTAGCAAGCTGCAACATCCAATGTGGAGGCTATTATCTTCTGATTAAATCTAAACAATGCGTCTTCCAGATATTCATATTTATTCAGGAATTCCTCTGGCAGATATTCCACTGCGGTGTCTAGTCCTACACAAACATTCCCCTTTTTCTGCACATTGTCATATAATTTATCAATAATCATATACTAATTTTCCCCCTTTGTAATTTATGCATAATTATACAATTAATTTTATAATTATGCAATATAAATTTTATATTTAATTGTTGGTACTTTATGGGTGTATATCTCATTAGCTAGTTTTCGCTGTATACTATTTCTCCGCTCTTTATGGTTTTAATTATCTTTCCCCATACTGTGGTTCCATTAAATGGTGTATTTTTTCCCTTTGAACAAAGTTCTTCATTGTTTATTTCATATTTTTTTTCTAAATTTATTAAAACTAAATCTCCGTCATATCCTATTTTTATCTGCCCCTTGTTGCATCCAATGATTTCACCAGGTGTTTTACTCATAATTTCCGAAAGCTTTCTTAAATTAATGTGCCCTTCTTTAACAAGTTTTGTATAACAAATTGGAAATGCTGTTTCGATTCCTGAAATACCAGGTGCTCCCTTTTCCTTATCAGAGCTGCTATGTGGGGCATGGTCAGTACTGATGACATCAACATATCCATTTTTTATACCTTCTATTAAATAATCCACATCTTCCTTAGCTCTTATTGGAGGATTCACAGTATAGCAATTTTCTTCGCTTAAAGCCAAATGATGAGGTGTAACTTCACAGGTTACATTAGTTCCATTGAGCTTTGCATCTATGACGTATTTTAAAGCTTCCTTTGTACTTACATGTGCAATATGTGTTTTACACCCAGTATATTGAGCTAACGTAATATTTCTCCATGTCATTGTATTTTCAGCAAGTCTTGTGTCAATGCCCGAAAGTTCCTTATTTTCACAGTGGCACATAACTATAAATCCCTTTTGTTTTGCCTTAATCATTGCTTCCATCATAACCTTACTGTCCATTACATCATTTCCATCTTCTGATATTATTTTTACTGAATCATCTAGGTTATCCAGGTGATCTAAAGTCTTTCCATCAAAATTTTTAGTTATAGATACCACCTGGTGTACATCCACTAATCCAATGGCCTTTGCCTTATTGCTAACTAATTTAACAATGTTTATATCACTGCATACCGGATTGGTATTTGCCATTAAATTTACCATAGTATATCCGCCTCTTACTGCAGCCTTACTGCCGCTGGCAATATCTTCTTTATATGTGTATCCTGGTTCTCTAAAGTGAACATGTAAATCTATAAATGACGGCATCAGCACCAGGCCATTTCCCTCTATAGTGTAACAGGACTTTTTAAGTTCTCTGCCTATTTCAGTGATTTTTCCATCACATACATATACATCACCAGTTAAATCCTGAGACCAATCAACTATTCTTACATTTTTTATGAGTAACTGCATAATTCCTCACTCCTCTGCAATTAATCTAATGATAGAAGTTTTATGTTATAGTGAAACAACTCAACTATAACTTATGAATTTCATCACAGTATTTACATTTGTATTCTCCCTTTTCGCTGTCTACCAAGTAAAATGTATGAATTATATTTCTTTCCACTGAAGTTATACATCTTGGATTTTTGCATTTAATAACATTTTCAACCTTTTTAGGCAGTTCCAATTTTATTTTGTTTTTTATTTTTTCATTTTCGATTATATCTATTGTTATATTTGGATCTATTAGTCCTAACACAGTTACATCCAAATTCATTTCATTTTCTATCTTAATCATATCTTTTTTATGCAGCTTTTCGCTTTCTACATTCATAATTAATGCTACTGAAAAATCTGCATTATCTAACCCTAAATAGTTAAATATTTTTATTCCAAGGCCTGCTTTTATGTGATCAATGACAATTCCATTTTTTATACTGTTAATTGTTAACATATTAATTCCTCCCCTATCTTACTCCTAAAAGTTTAGCCATAAGCGCCATTCTAACATACATTCCATATTTAGCCTGCCTAAAATAGCATCCCCTTGGATCATTATCAACTTCATAGGATATTTCATTTACTCTTGGAAGAGGGTGTAAAACAATCATGTCCTCTTTTGCTTTTTTCATTTTTTCTCCATCTAATATATAGCTGTCCTTTAATCTTATATAATCTTCTTCATTGAAAAATCTTTCTTTTTGGACTCTTGTCATGTATAGTATGTCTAATTCATTTATTACATCTTCCATTTTTTCTACTTGTTTAAATTCTATGTTATTCTTTTCTAATATTTCTTTCCTTATATAATCCGGAATTGATAATTCTTCAGGTGAGATTAATACAAATTTATTATTTTTATACCTTGACATTGCCTTTATCAGTGAGTGGACTGTTCTTCCAAACCTTAAATCACCGCAGCAGCCTATGGTTAAATTTGATAAAGTATTTTTTATTGATAGGGTAGTTAGTAGGTCTGTCAGGGTTTGTGTAGGATGCTGATGTCCTCCATCCCCTGCATTAATAACTGGAATTGATGAATACTCTGCAGCTATTCTTGGTGCTCCCTCTTTAGGATGCCTCATAGCTACTATATCCGCATAACATGCTACAGTCCTTATTGTATCTGCAACACTCTCGCCTTTTGCAACGGAACTGGAATTAGGTTCTGAAAAACCAATTACTTTTCCACCTAGTCTAAGCATAGCAGCTTCAAAACTAAATCTATCCATTGGGTCAATTAAATTTCTTCCTTTTAACATTACGACTCCTCCTTCTTAACCTCTCCGGGTTAAATTTAAAGGTATAAAAAATGCCTTCCCTTTAAAAGGGAAGGCATGCTAATAAACGCACTTATGCCACATAAACTCTTGGCTCTTCCCTTTCCAGCCTCTCAGGACCAGTATTAAAGGTTTAATATTGCTTTATTGGTATGATATCATAGAATGCATTAAAAAGTCAACAACATAATTTATTAAATTCCTTCAGCTGCAATGGAGGCTCCTATAGCTCCTGCAAATCTTCCCAATTTGCTGCTCATTACGGGTTCCCCAAGTTTTTCTGATAATCTCTTCACTATGTATTTATTATCACTTAGACCACCTGTAATAAAATACTTATTACCGTCCCCGTGTTTTTGACACAGAGCTTTAACTTTGCCTGTAATAGACTCTATAACTCCGTAAGCAATGTCCTCTCTTTTTTCACCCCTGCCAATTAAACTTATTACTTCAGATTCAGCAAACACAGTACACATTGAGGTTATTGATATACCGCGTCCCTTTTCAGCTATTTCACACATTTTTTCTATATCAAGCCCCAATGTATTTGCCATTAATTCTAAAAATCTTCCCGTTCCAGCAGCACACTTATCATTCATAGTAAAATTTGTTACCTTTCCCTTCTCTATTGTGACAACCTTTGTATCCTGTCCTCCTATGTCTATTACGGTGCAATTATCTTTAAACAGATAAGCCGCTCCCTTTCCGTGACAGGTTATTTCAGTCATAGTTTTATCTGCATATGGAACAGATATTCTTCCATATCCTGTAGCAACAATCTTTGTGCTTTCTGAAATATAATTTAATTGTTGAAGACTCCTCTTTATTTGTTCAGCTGTTTTCACACTGCTCCAGCCAGTTGGCAAAGCTAAGGTATGACAGATGGTATCATTCTCCATTACACATACCTTTGATGCAGTTGATCCTATATCTATACCTATGCAGTACATTAATATCACCCTGATTTCTTATTTATAAAAATTTGCATATTTCTTAGTTAAACTTCTCATGCCTATTATATTTATATGGTTATCACTAATAATATTTTTAATTTTATCCTCATCCTCTAGATTATATATTATAGAGATACCACAGCAGGTAGTTAATTCTCTAGGCGTTGGAGAAATGGTGTGTTTAATCCCGCTTGCCTTTAGTTTTTCTTCAAGCTTCATACCCTCCGTATGAGAAGGGAATAATATATAATAATTTGTCTGCTCCATAATCCAACCTAAATCATTTCTAAGAATGCTTCAACTCTTGTATTAATTTGCCCTGAATCTTCATTTGAATAATCAGTTTCTATATGCATAATTGGTATATTATGCTGCTTTAATTTGTTTTCCACTTCCCTGTGTTCTATGGAATAAGTATGGCAGAAAGCTAGATTGCAATCTATCACTCCATCAGCCTTATATTCATCAACATATCTAATAATGTCATCTATTCTTCCTTTATTTGATGTAAAACAAGCGCAGTTTATATTTAGATATCTTTCAGCTAAGTTATGAATTAAATCTTCAATTGTATCTCCTTCTAAGCTGACTTCATTTTCAAAATATCTAGTTCCAGTACAAGTTTCTTCAACTACAACCTGTGCATTTAAATTTTCAATTATCGAATGAAGTTTCCAATTAGGCAGGGCCATTGGTGTTCCAGTGATTAAAATCCTCTTTCTTCCGTCAGCTTTGGAATTTTTAATTCTCTCTTCTAGTTCTTCACATAGCTCGTTTACCTTTTCAGTAAATCTTATTGGATCATCATAAAATGCTATTTGAGAAATCAAAAGAACATCTAAACCGCTTATTGGAGATGGTTTAAACTTTCTTAAATCATATAATCTTTTTAATGCTTTTCTTTTATTGTTTACAATTTTTATTGATTCCTTCAAGGCTTCTACTGTAACTTTATTTCCTGTTAACTCTTCCATTTTAGAAATAAATAATTTTATTTCATTCATCCACATATCATAATCTTTAGCCCTCTTCATTTGTGGAAGATCCATAACATGTACAGGTACATAGTCCTGCAAAACCTCATAGGCTTTCTTTTTTCCATCACAGGTTGTCTCACCAATTATCATGTCACAGGATTGAAAATATGGACATGTGCCCCCTATTTTGGCTCCCATAAATGCTTTTATTAGTGGACATATATTTCTTGGCAGTACTTTTTCACCATCTTCAATCCAAAACTGTGATCCTGCACAAAGCCCAACTGCTATAGCTTTTGATGCCATTATAACCTCATCAGGTACAAATACACAAAATGTTCCTACGACTTTCCCTCCCTTTTGTTTGTATTCATTTAATTCCTGTATTCTTAATCCGTGAACTTCTGATATCACAAAATTAAAATAGTTCATACCTTCTGGCCTGTTTTTCTGTGTCATATAAACAGATCCATACATTTCGGGAAGTACTGCACATAGCTGGTCATGTTTCTCCAGATTAACTCCTAATTCCTTCCAAAGTTTTCTATAATCCCCCATGATAAAACCTCCATATGTATTTTTTATATATTAATTTTTACATGTTAATCTTATCACAAGTCTTATGTAAACGTTTATTTGATTATTTAATGCCTGTTTATCTCAGTATAAGCAAATCTTATATGGTAATGTAAAATTGCTGAATTAATAAAAAATCCCCTAAAGGAGACTTAGAGAAAAACTCACATATCTTCTTTAAGGGATTTTTGTAGTAGGTTTATGTTAACAACGTATAACCAGCGGTGGTGGATCTTCACCTGCCAAAATAGTTAAATTTGTGGTACTGCTTGTCATTCCTAATGGCGGCGGATCTTCGTGCAATGGAAGCACTGATATTATAGAGAAAATCATTATGCATGTTATTGTTAAGAAAACTAACTTTTTTAAAATTTTTTTCATGAACATAACCTCCTAATATTTTATATTTACAATTATATACTTAGATGTAACATTTTTCAATAAAATTTTGTGACATTAATAAACAATCTTTAACTTTATTTAAATTATTCTCCTTTAAATAAAGAATGGTTAGTGAATTATATACTTTTAAAATTTCATTATAGTTACCTTCAGTATTCCTTAATAATTTAAGTATGGATAGATATGTTTCTTCAATTTTGGAGTTATCATTAATTGCATTATAGATATCCACAAGTAAATATTTCCCTCTTATTAAGTATTGTATATCATTATTTTTTGATGCCATATCTAAACCTAGCTCTATAAGAGTTATTGCCTCGTTGTAAAAGCCCTGATTAATATACACAGTGGATTTCTCTATTATAGTATGAGACAAATTCAACATATCATTCTTCATTCTAATCTTTTCGGCATCGTTAAAGTACTCTATACTTCTTACATAATTGTTCATTTTCACATGCAGTAGTCCCAGGTTATTATAAATTATACCAAGCAACGGATCCTGTCTGTCAGAAAACTGAGTTGTTAAACTATTATAAATAGATAAGGCATCATTGATATTTTCTTCAAATTCATAACAATTTGCTTTTAATATGTTGGCACAAACATATTCTTTAAAGTCATTATATTTATTGCAAATAGATAGGCATTTATCTATATAGTCTATGGCCATATCAATATCATCTAATTTTTTATAGCACAAAGCCATATTATATGTCGATAATTTTAAAATCTCAGTATCTCCGTATATTGTAGAATAATAGTTTGCACGCTTATAATATATTAGCGCCTCATCATATTGAAGCAAATTAATTTTACATTTACCAAGACAATTATACAAAAATGACTCCATATTATGCTGACCAGAATTCCTATATGAATCCAGTGCCATATCATAATTATCAAAGGCATTTATATAATTGTGATTGTCAAAGTATAAATTTCCAAGCTTATAATATGTTTTAGCTTTAATGCTTTCCAGATTGAACTTCACTGATATCTCTAATATCTCATTTAAATCGTTTTCCAGCACAGCATTATCTAACTTTTCCGAGCAGTATTTTAAGGCATCTTCATAAGGAGTTCTCATTATAAAATCAAAGTTTGCAGACAGGTCAACCTTTAGTTCTTTTGCTCTTTCATTAAACTTTGCCGTTAATATCCTGGCAACATTCCGGCTTAAGTCCCTTTTTCCCGTTTCTATCATACTTATATAGGGTCTGGTTAATGCATTTGATGCTAAATCTTCCTGACTCATTTTCAGCTGCTTTCTAAAACATCTAACCTTTTGCCCTGGAGTTAAAAAATCCATATATATCACCCAACTACTTATTATTTTTCATATTCATTACAAATATGTTGTATACATAAATATTATACATTATATTTACAAATTTGACTATAAAAAGTTAAAAATCTAAAAAATAACAATTTAATTTCATAGTCAGTGATATAGGAAATGCCTTGGCACAAAACAAAACAATAAAAATTATAATTATTAGAAGAACATTCTTAGATTTGTACGTCTTTATGAATGTTCTTCTATGCTCTTAATAAAAATTAACATTAAACTCTATGATAGATAATTGTTTTTCAAGTTTTTTAAAGCTCTGTTCTTAGTTCTATTTACTGCCTGCCTTGATATGTTCAGCTGTTTTGCCAAATCCTTTTCTAGAACTCCATTAAAATATATTTTCTTTATAATTTGCTGCTGGAGTTTTGGTAGTTTGTCCACTAAATTATTTAAGCATATATAATCTTCCCATATATCTTCGCAGTTTTTATCCATAATGTTAGTATTAAGCTCAGTTTCCCTACTTAACATACTAGTGTATTTTTTAGATAAATAAATGTACTTATGTTTAATAGAAATATTTATATATCCAGCAATACATTCATCCTTTTGCATTTCAACTTTATCAGTGGGAATATTATATATAGTTTCTAATAAGCATATAACCAAGTCACTATCCGAACCGTCATAACAAAGTTTTCTACTGTATTTTCTTATCAGTGGTTTAAACTTATAGATTATTTCTAAAAGACGCTCTTTATCCCCTTTTTTTGACCATTCTACAAGCTCATATAATTCTCCCATTCTAAATACTCCTTTTCACATAAATTGATATATAAAAAGGAGACTTAATTTTGCTTGTATACTAATAATTCTTTGAATATGTTACTATTTATAAAAAAACTGTTCTATATTGCAGTCCTTTTTATATATCTAATTAGTAAAAAGGGATTTTTTTGAAATTTGTAAACCATATGATATTATTTTTTGTTACTTATTTGGGATATGCCATTTAGCATTTCCTTTTTAGATTTTAATTGCAATGCATCTTTTCCTTTATTTATTTCTTCAACTATTACTTGCGTTAAAAAATTTATTTCTCCATCTGTAAGATATGGGATTTCCCTTTTTAATTCTTCATTAAACATATTTATTTTTTTATTTTTTATTTCATCGTTAACTTTGTTCATTTTAAAGTATTCTTCTACAGTATCCCATATTTCACCGGCGACAGCTCTTTCTTTGCTGTACTTATCCGAACCTGCTCGTCCAATTATTTCATTGCGTTTAGCTTCCAGAAAAGATATGACTGCATTTCCAATCAGCTTAATAGTTATTGATATGACTATAACTGCACAAGTGCTTATTATAGGAATAATTTGAGATAGAAATTGTTCTTTCATAACTATCCTCCTCCTTTTAGTATCTATAATATTAAAAGAAGGACTTCGTACTTTTAGCAACTATATTGAGGATTATATTTATTTTAACGAATAATATTCAAAAAATTAAAAGTGCCCGAAAAAACAGGCACCAAAAAAGATAATCAAATAAGTATACATGTATTTTGGTAACCTGGCAATCATAGAAATTATAATTTCCGTAGACCCATAGCTTTGCGGCCCTATCTTTCGATAGGTGTGCTATTATCAATATACAAATTGTTTATACATATTCTATCACATATTCAATTATTTGTAAATAATTTTATTATCTATCTTCTCTAAAATATGAATTTCCAAGAGATTGCGGTGATGCATTTTTTCTGCTCTTTTTCATAGATACTACCACTAAAACAATTATAGTTACCAAATATGGCAGCATATCAATTAAATATTGGGATATAACTAAGTGTGTACCCTGAAGTCTAAATCCAATAATATCTAATCCGCCAAATAAGTAGGATCCTAATAATGCCTTATAGGGATTCCATGCTGCAAATATTACTAATGCTACCGCTATCCATCCTCGTCCTGCAGTAACATTTTCCTGCCATGCTGGCACGTAAACTAAGGATAAATATGCTCCACCTAATCCGCATAATGCTCCTCCAATAAGAGTATTAACATATTTATATACATTTATGTTAACACTGGCAGCATCTGCAGCCCCAGGGTTTTCTCCTATAGCTCTTAAATTCAGCCCTGTGGAAGTATTATAAAAATATATTCCAGCAGCAATCGCTATAATGTACCCAAAGTATACAAATGCATCATGGTTAAAAAATACAGGTCCTATGAAAGGTATATCACCAAGTACAGGAATTTTAATTTGACAAAAGAAATTCTTTATTCCCTGAGGCGCTACCTGTCCAACAAGAGTTTTCCCAACTAAACTTGAAAATCCTGTTCCAAATATGGTTAATGTTAATCCTGTAACTACTTGATTTGTTCTAAGACTTACGGTTAAAAAAGCATATATTGCTGCTCCAAAAGCTCCAGCAATCATTGCCGCAATCATTGCTGCAATGGGGTTTCCAGTTTTAAGTCCTATCATAAATCCCATAACAGCACCCATCAGCATCATGCCTTCTAATCCTAAATTTAGGTTTCCAACTCTTTCAGTAATTATTTCTCCAACTGTTGCAAATAGAAGCGGTGTTCCTGCTACAATGGCTGCAGATAAAAATGATATAATCATTTAATTTCCCTCCTTTATAGAGGCTTTATTGCTAATTAATATTTTATATTTTATGAAAAACTCACTGCCAAGAACAAAAAACAATATCATTGACTGTAGTATTGAAGCTGCTGCGCTAGGAATACCGAAGGCAGTTTGTATAAATGAACCTCCCTGTTCCAAAGCTGCAAATAGCACTCCAACAACTAATGTTATAGGTGCACTGAGAGATGCCAGCCAGCTGATAATTATGGCTGTAAATCCAACTCCTCCTGATACCTCCACAGATAAAGTATTGCTTATAGCTGAAGCCTGTATCATACCAGTGAGTCCGCAAAGTCCTCCGCTTAGCATCATTGCAATAATAATTGTTTTGTTTATGTTAATACCTGCATATAGTGCAGTATTTTCACTTTCTCCCAAAACAGCAATTTCATAACCTTTCTTTGTTCTATTCATAAAAAGATATACTACAACAACTAATACAATTGCAAAAATAGCACCTATGTGCACGCCAAAAATATCAGGAAGAGTAGCGTTATCTGAAAAATTAGGTATCTTTGGGAACCCTTGAGCAGTTTTATCCTTCCATGGGCCATATTGTAAAAATGTTACCCATTTTAATGCTATGTAATTCATCATTAAAGTTACTATGGTTTCATTAGTTCTCCACTTTGATTTGAAAACAGCAGGTATTAATGCCCATAAACCGCCGCCTATAATTCCTGCAACTATCATAATGGTTAATAAAATTGGTTTAGATAAATTAGGAAATTTCAAAGCAAAAAATGAGCTGGCAAAGGCTCCCATTATAATTTGACCTTCTCCGCCAATATTCCAAAATTGCATTTTAAAAGCTATGGAAATTCCCAGTGCTGTAATTACAAGAGGTATGGCTAACTTAATAGTTTCCCTTATGCTGTATGGTGAACCAAAGGCCCCCTTTAGCATGCTGGCATAAACTTGAAGGGGGTTTAATTTTATAGCATATATAAATATGCTGGAAACTACTAGAGCAAAAAACACTGAAGCTACTCTAATTACTATGCTTTCTTCCCTTGAAACTTCATTTCTTTTTACAACTCTAAGCATATTATGCCCCCTCCTCTAGATTAGTTTTCCCTGCCATTAGCAGTCCAAGATTGTATTTAGATGTTTCTTCAGCATTTTCAGTACCTGTAATTTTTCCATCACAAAGCACCATAATCCTGTCGCAAAGTTCAGTAAGCACATCCAGGTCTTCCCCAATATATAAAACGGCAACCCCTTTTTTCTTCTGTTCATTGATTAAATCATATATGGTATAACATGTATTAATATCAAGACCTCTAACAGGATATGCCATAATCAGTACTTTAGGATTTATATCAAGTTCCCTTCCTAATAGTATTTTTTGAATATTTCCTCCTGATAAATTTCTTATAGGATAGTGAATACTAGGAGTCTGTATAGATAATTTCTTCTTTATTTCCTTTGCTTTAGCTGCTGCTTCCTTTTTACTTAAAAAAATACCACTTTGGTTATGATAAGATTTAAGTAATAGATTATCTATCATGTCCATAGATCCTACCAAACCCATTCCTAATCTATCCTCTGGTATAAAGCTCATACTTATTCCTTTTTTTATTATTTCTCTTGGATTATTTCCTACTATATTTTCTCCCTGAAAAAGCATTTCCCCAGTATTAACCTTACAAATTCCAGCAAGGGCTTCACATAATTCCTTTTGTCCACTATTTGCAATTCCAGCAACACCTAATACTTCCCCGCTATATAGTTTGAAATTAATACCCTTAAGAACTTCTGTTCCTGAACTATCCGTTACATTCATATTTTTCACTTCAAGTACCAGTTCTCTATCACTGTATTCAGCTTTGTTTATTGATAAATCTACTTTATGGCCCACCATAAGTTCCGCCAATTCCTTTGGTGATGTATCACACTTATCAACAGTTTTAGCTGTTTCTCCCTTTCTTAAAACTGTTATTCTATCTGAAATGGTCATAACTTCGTCCATTTTATGTGTAATAAAAATAACTGCACAACCATTACTTTTCATCTTCAGCATTATTTTAAAAAGTTTTTCACTTTCCTGTGGTGTAAAAACTGTAGTTGGTTCATCTAAAATTAATATATCTGCTCCTCTATATAAAACCTTTATAATCTCTAAAACCTGTTTTTCTCCAACAGACATATTGTATACCATTTTATTTGCATCGAATTCCAAATCATACTTACTGCAAATTTCATTAATCCTTTTTAAAGCATTTTTTTTATTTATAAAAAAACTATTCTTCTGTCCAAGCAAAATATTATCTACTGCTGTGAGATTTTCTACTAATTTAAAATGTTGATATATCATTCCTACTTTTGCATTAATTGCATCTTTAGGTGAAGAAAATTTAACTTCTTTATTGTGTATGAAAATAGAACCGCTATCAGGAGTATATACTCCTGATAGCATGTTCATTAGTGTACTCTTACCGGCTCCATTTTCACCCAACAAAGCATGAATTTCCCCACTATTTACTATTAAATTAACATTATTATTTGCAATTACACTTCCAAAGGTTTTTCTAATATTTTTCATGCATAAAAATGGAGATTTATTTTCCATAAGATTTACCACCCTTATTTGCTTATTTTGCCTTGTACTCCTTGAACAAACCAGTCAAAATTTAATAATTCCTGATCTGTCATAACTTTTCCATCTGGAACTTTTACTGCACCTGTCTGGTCTTTTAAAGGTCCAACAAATATTTTATTCTTTCCGCTTTCTATATCTGCCTTAGCCTTGTCAACAGCTGCCTGAGCTCCTGCAGGTGCATTTGCAGTAAGAGGTGTAAGTTCAACTATACCATCATTAATTGTGCCAAAATATTGATCACTTTTCCATGTTCCATTTTGAATTGCTTTCATTGTCTTTACATAATAAGGTCCCCAATTCCATACAGCTGATGTCATAACAGCTTTAGGTGCTTTGTCTTTCATATCAGTATCATATCCAATAGAAAAAGCTCCTGCCTCTTCTGCTGCCTGCTGAGGTCCTGCTGTATCCTGATGTTGTGAAATTATATCTGCTCCTTGAGCAAGTAAAGCTTTAGCTGCCTCTTTTTCTTTAGCTGGATCATACCAAGTATTTGTCCATACAACCTGTACTACAGCATTTTTGTTAACTGATTGAACTCCTAATGTAAAAGCATTAATATCTCTTATTACTTCTGGAATTTGGAAAGCTCCTACATAACCTATTTTATTTGTCTTAGTTTTCATACCTGCAATTATACCTGTTAAATATCTTACTTGATACATTCTGCCGTAATATGTTCCTAAATTATCAGCTGTTTTATATCCTGAGCAGTGTAAAAATGTAACTTCAGGGTGCTTCTTAGCCTCAGCTACCATTCCATCCATAAAACCAAAACTTGTTCCAATAATTACATTACATCCTTGATTTATCATATCCTCAGCTGCTTTTTGAACTTCAGCTGAATCTTCTTTAACTGATTCCTTGTAA
>JAQSXU010000013.1 GCA_029256485.1 Clostridiaceae bacterium | reverse complement strand
AACAAAGTTACTGTTTATCCTATGAAAAAATAGTATATAATAAATGCTTTATGCATATAATTCTTTAGAAAGGTAGATAGGGGGAATTAAAATGAATAAAAAACAGGCAGTTATAATTGTTGCGTTACTGGCTTTAATAGTATGTGCAGGAGTGCTGGCTACCAGGCTGAATAGCCCGTTATATGTAAACGGCACAGACAGTACTGTTTCTTTTAATACCAAGAAAGCAAATAACAGCACTACAACAGATTTCTTTGCTGAAGCAAAACTTACAAGAGATCAGCAGAACAATCAAACATTGCAAACTTTAAAGGCACTAATAGACGATAATAATGTTTCAAAAGAAAATAAGGCTGATGCAGAAAAAAAGTATACTAAGCTAGCTTTAGATACTAATAATGAACAAAAGGTTGAAACTGCTTTAAAAGCTAAAGGTTATGAAGAGGCAATATGCCAGATAAATGAAGATAAGGTTACCTTAATTGTTAAGGGAAAGGACAAATTAACGGATAAAGAAACAAGGGAAATTAAAAATGAAGTTGTAAAAATAACAAAGTTAAGTAATGTTGACATAGAATGCAAACAATAATGTTTGTAAAAGGAAATTGTATTTGATATAATAAACATTAGATAAACAATAAATGTAAACAGTTATTGGAGGGTTACATGAGATGGAAGAAAATATTAAAAACGAAATAGATATGGGTATTGTTAAAATTTCTGATGAGGTAGTTGGCGTCATTGCAGGATTAGCAACTACTGAAATTAAAGGTATTGTTGGAATGAGTGCTGGCCTTGCGGGTGGAATAACACAAATATTATCTGGAAAGAAGAATATATCCAAAGGTGTAAAAGTAAGTGTTGGGGAAAACAGCGCTTCAATAGATTTATTTGTTGTTGTAGAATATGGTATTAGAATCCCTGAGGTAGCGGTGGCTGTGCAGGAAAATGTTAAAAAGGCAGTTGAATCCATGACAGGTTTGACTGTATCCACAATTAACATACATGTACAGAATATTTTAATTCCAAAGTTAGAAGATAGTATTGAAGTAAACGAAGAGGAATAAGCTTCTTATATTAATATGTTTTTTAACTAAAAACACCCTCTGTTCTCAGGGGGTGTTTAATTACGCTAAGAATAAGATGCGCACTTTGTGACAATAATTTTAATAAAAGCCATAGGAGGAAAGAAATGAATAGAAGAAAATCCAGAGAAACAGCCATGAAACTATTATTTCAGATGACGGCCAATAAGGAAGAGTTTAAGGATGTAATTTTAAATTTAAAGGAAAATAGCGATAAAGGTGATTTGAATTTGAACAGCTTAACAGGTGTAAACCTGGAAAAGGATGGAGAAGCTATTGATATAGATGATATAGACTTAGTTTATATAACAAAATTATTAAAGGGTATTGAAGAAAATATGGAGTCACTGGACTCTGAAATATGCAAATATCTAAAAAATTGGAAGCTGAATAGACTCAATAAGGTAGACTTATGTATTTTAAGAATTGGTGCATATGAGCTTCTATATAGCAAAGATGTTCCAACTGCTGTCTGCATTAACGAAGCTGTAGAAATGGGAAAAACATATTCCGATGAAAAGTCAGCTTCATTTATCAATGGTGTATTAGATAACCTGTTAAAAAATTCTGTAAAATAATTACGTGAAAGCTTCAGAAGGAATTTCCATCTGAAGCTTAATAAATACTTTGAAATAATAATTTTACATTGTGCTTAGTACAATGTAATAAGTTTTTTGCAAAGTAAATACTAGTGAGAGGTTTAATTTGTATGTTTATTAAAACATTAACAGTTTCAGCTCTAAATAATTATATAAAGAAAATAATGGATAATGACTTCATATTGGGAAATTTAAGTATAAAAGGCGAAATCTCAAATTTTAAATTACATAGCAGCGGCCATTTGTATTTTTCTTTAAAAGATGAGGTGGGTAAAATTAACTGCATTATGTTCAAAAATAATGCTGAAAAGCTGAATTTTACTCCTGAAGACGGAGCTAAGGTCATAGTAAGAGGAAGGGTTTCAGTTTATCAAAAGGATGGAGCATACCAGCTTTACTGCGAGCATATGGACATTGAGGGCCTTGGAGAATTATATGTGGAATTTGAAAAAATGAAGGCTAAGTTAGAAAAACAGGGCCTTTTTGCATTAGAACATAAAAGGCAGATACCTAAGTATGCTAAAAAAATAGGGGTAGTAACTTCCCCCACTGGTGCTGCAATAAGAGACATAATCAATGTTTCAAAAAGAAGAAATCCGCTGATAGAATTAATTATTTATCCAGCCTTAGTTCAAGGAAATAATGCAGAACCAGATATAATTAAGGGAATTTCAGAATTAAATAAATATAATGACATAGATGTTATAATACTAGCTAGAGGAGGAGGTTCTATTGAGGAATTATGGAGCTTTAATGAGGAAAATGTGGCCAAGGCAATATATGACTCCAAAATTCCAATTGTAACTGGAATTGGGCATGAAACAGATTTTACTATTGCTGATTTTGTTTCAGATAAAAGAGCTCCTACACCATCTGCTGCGGCTGAGATTGCAGTGTTTAATTTATCAGAGTTAAATAACCAAATAAACAGTTATCAAAATTCCATAAAAACTGCATTTTACAATAAAATTGAAAACAGCTACAGCAAGGTTCATGTATTAAGTAAAAGCTTAGAACTGAACAGCCCTGCAAATTTTATAATTAACGAGTATACACATATAGACAGCAATAAGAGCTTATTAGAATTTAAAATGAACAATAAAATTAATATAAATAAGGAAAAGCTAAGCAGACTAAACTCTCTTCTATCTGCTCATAATCCTCTAAATGTTTTAAATAAAGGATATTCAGTAATTGAAGATCCTGAAGATAAAATTGTTACAGAAGTGAAAGTTTTAGAAGAGTTAAAAGAATTCAAGGTTATTTTAAAGGATGGAAATATAAATATAAAAAAGGCCCCAAAATAGAAGCTTTATAACAATATATTGTGAGGAGATGCTATAATGCCTAAAAAAGCTGAAAGTTATGAAGAAATGATGAAAAGACTTGAAAACATAGTAAATAAAATGGATAGTTCTGAACTATCCCTAAGTGAATCAATGAAAAATTATGAAGAAGGAATAAAACTATGTAATTTACTATACAAAACTCTAAATGAAGCTGAGGGAAAAATAAAAATTCTAACTGGGCAGGGTGAACAAAATTTTATTGAAGAAAAATAATTTGTTTTTATTGGAGTGATTACCATGAATAAAGATAATGGCAATACTATTGAATTATTAAAAAAAGAAATTGATGAATGGTGCAGAGTATATTTTAATAATAAAGGCAGTTATGACAGTATGTTATTCCAGGCTATGGATTACAGTTTAAATGCTGGGGGCAAGAGAATTCGACCTATTTTATTATTATTGGGATATATGTTATATAAAAAGGACTATAAAACTGTACTTGATGCAGCAGGTGCACTGGAAATGATCCAAACATATTCTCTTATTCATGACGATTTACCATGTATGGATAATGATGACTTAAGAAGAGGTAAGCCCACAAATCATAAAGTATATGGGGATGCAATTGCTTTACTTGCTGGTGATGGACTGTTAAATGAGGCAATGAGCATATTGTTTGATTTGAGCTATAAACTTGGACCGGAATGTATAAAGGCAGCTTCTATAATCAGCAACGCATCTGGACCATCAGGAATGATAGGAGGTCAAGTAGTAGATATTCTGGCAGAAAATAAAGCTATTCAATTAGCAGAGCTGGAATATATGCATAAAAAGAAAACAGGAGCACTGATAAAAGCTTCTATTGTTGCTGGAGCTACATTAGGTGGAGCAAGCGATGAGGATCTAAATTTACTTGGATTGTATGGAGAAAGCCTGGGGCTGGCATTTCAAATTAAGGATGACATTTTAGATGTAATAGGTGAAAGCTCAAAACTAGGTAAAAATACAAACGTTGATGAATCTAACAATAAAACAACATTTGTTTCAGTTTATGGTATTAATGAGTGTAAAGAGATGTGTGAAAATATATCTGATAAGTGCATTAGTTACCTTAAAATGATTAATAGAGACACCAATGTCCTGAAAGATCTAACTGTTAAATTACTAAACAGGGTTAGCTAAATTTAACCTATTAATATTATTAATGCTTTAAATGACAAATTTGAAGCTTTGATATTGAACAATGTGTATGATATAATTGTTCTTAAATGGTGGTGCAGTATTCTAGTCGGGTAAGTATTTCTTGAAGGCGGGGCTAAAAATCCGCTAAAGGGCACATCGATGAAGTTCCTTGTGCTTGCTTATGACGCCCAGTCATGGGCTTGTGCTGGGAGTAAGGGGGATGGGGCAATCGCAATGGCATGCGAATCTGACCCTACCTTCGTGGAGACCATTGCTTGTGTATTGGGCTAGCGGCCCAATGTACGACAATGGATTAAACCTGCATTGTGGTGATTTAGCTATGTGCAGTGTAGCCTGCCTTGAGTGTGATGGGTAGAGGTAAGATCATACTTTAGCTTTTGGCCAAAAAGCTGTAAGTTATCGCTTAATGAAACCCATAATGCAAAAGAGGCTAGGGGAATACCTAACTGTTGAGGAAAACTCCTAGACTGTTATTTATTTAAGTATGTTGAGGATTGCAGTACGGACTAAGTGGCAATCCAGTACTATAGCTGGTAACTCTATAGGAAGAGTATTAAAGGGAAACCGTCAAAATGGCGACATTTTGGTTGCTCTTCGGGAAATCCAACTGGACCTAAGCCGTAAATTTTACTTAATATACTACCACCTTCTACATACAGTTGAGAGTTTATAGTAACTGTCTACTATCAACTGAATTCTGGAGGGGTTTTTTTGGGAAGCGATAAAGCAAGAACTGAAAATAAAAAAAGCGGAGTTAAAACTAGTACTAAATGGATTATCACAGCGATAATGTGGTCTATTTTGTTTAGTGGAAGTGCTTCGCTTTTTTCTGATGTGCTACTAAACAAGGTAAATTTGTTAGTAGCTATTATTTTGCTGATTTTAGTAATACTTACTGGTATAATTTTTGATATAATAGGTATTGCAGTAACCTCTGCTGATGAAGTTCCATTTCATGCAATGGCTTCAAAAAAAATAAAGGGTTCCAAAGTTGCCATTAGATTAATAAGAAATGCGGAAAAGGTATCTAGCTTCTGTAATGATGTTATAGGAGACGTATGCGGAATAATAAGCGGCTCCATTGGATTTATTATAGTTAATAAAGTACTTTTGCTTTTTCATAATATTAATGCTACTATTGTTAGTACATTAGTAGGAATAGTAATTACCTCAATGACAGTTGGGGGAAAGGCTATTGGCAAGGGATTTGCTATAAATAGCAGTAATAACATTATAATGAAAGTTTCTAAAATAATAAACTTTTTTAAAAAAGGATAGATGAATATGTATACTTTGTTAAATGAATACATGGGACCAGGGCAAATAAAAAGAATGTCACTTCAGCAATTAAATGAATTTTCAAATGAAATTAGAGAATTTTTAGTCGAAAAAGTATCTAAAACGGGAGGACACTTAGCTTCAAACCTTGGTGTAGTTGAGTTAACAATAAGTTTGTATAATGTATTTGACTTCGAAAAGGATAAGCTTATTTGGGATGTTGGGCATCAAGCCTATGTACATAAAATATTAACTGGAAGAAAAGATAAATTTGATACTTTAAGACAATACGGAGGTTTAAGTGGATTTCCAAAAAGAAATGAAAGCAGCTATGATATGTTTGACACCGGCCACAGCAGCACTTCTCTTTCAGCAGCATTAGGTATGGCCAAAGCCAGAGATTTGAAAGGTGAAAAAAATGATGTAGTAGCGGTAATTGGAGATGGCGCATTAACTGGAGGTATGGCTTTTGAGGCTTTAAATGATATAGGATACAGCAAGACAAAGATGATTATTATTTTAAATGATAATCAAATGTCAATTTCAAAAAATGTTGGAGGCATGTCAACATATTTAAGCAAAGTCAGATTGGATCCTAATTATAATAAATTAAAAGAGGAAGTTGACAATGCTATAAGTAAAATACCAAATATAGGCAAGGGCATGACTGCAAGTATTAAAAAGATTAAAAATGGAATTAAGCAAATTATGGTGCCAAGTATGCTTTTTGAAGATATGGGAATAAAGTATTTAGGGCCAATAGATGGGCATAATATAAAGGATATGAGCAGAGTACTTAAGCTGGCAAAGAATACTAAAGAACCAGTTATTATACATGTTATAACTAAGAAAGGAAAAGGATACGAGTTTGCAGAAAAGAATCCTGGAAAATTCCACGGTATTGGACCATTTGATTGTGATAGCGGTGAAATATCAGGCAAATCAGGTAAAAGTTATTCATCTGCATTTGGAGATGCTATTGTTAAATTAGCTGAAGAGGATGATAAAATTGTGGCTATTACAGCGGCTATGAAGGATGGCACAGGATTATCAAAGTTCGCAGAAAGCTTTCCTAAAAGATTTTTCGATGTAGGAATAGCTGAACAGCATGCTGTTACAATGGCAGCAGGCATGGCCTGTGCAGGTCTTAAACCTGTGTTCGCAGTATATTCTACATTTTTGCAAAGGGCATATGACCAAGTAATTCATGATATATGCATTCAGAAACTTCCTGTAACGTTGGCTATAGACAGAGCTGGTATTGTTGGAGATGATGGGGAAACCCATCAAGGGGTATTCGATTTATCATTTTTAACACAGATGCCAAATATGACAATAATGTGTCCAAAGAGTACTGAGGAATTAAAATATATGTTTAAATGGGCTATTAATTTTAATGGACCAGTTGCCATTAGATATCCTAGAGGCGGTGATAGTGATAAGATCTCACTTTCACCTATTAAAAGTTTTAGCTATGGTAAATGGGAAGTAATTCATGAATCGGGAAACATTTCACTTATTGCCACTGGAAGAATGGTTCAAAATGCAGTTCTAGTTAGAGAAAAATTAAAAGCTTCAGGTATTGATGTTTCCGTAATAAATGCAGCATTTGTTAAACCAATAGATGAAAATTTATTAAAGACGCTGGCTGAAAAGGGAGATACTATTATTACACTGGAGGATAACGTTATTCATGGAGGCTTTGGCTCTATGGTTCTGGAATTTATAAATTCTCTTCATAAAAACACCAAGGTTATAAATTTAGGATTTAAAGATGAATTTATTCCTCATGGAAATGTAAATATATTATATAAGCTATACGGATTAGATGTAGATGGAATTGTAAATAGTGTGCTAAACATATTATAAATTATTAAGGAGCAAAAAATGTCAGATAAAAAAGAAAGAATTGATGTACTACTTGTTAATAAGGGAATTTTCCAATCAAGGGAAAGGGCAAGAGCCAGCATTATGGCAGGTGAAATTTTTGTAGATGACATAAGGGTTGATAAATGCGGCGAAAAAGTGAAAGAAAATTCAAAAATAGAATTTAAGGGAACGGAACTTCCATATGTCAGCAGGGGTGGTTTAAAGCTTGAAAAAGCTGTTAATAATTTTAATATTGATTTAAAAAATAAAATTTGCATTGATATAGGTGCATCTACTGGAGGATTTACAGACTGTATGCTTCAAAATAATGCAAAAAAAGTATTTTCCGTTGATGTTGGATATGGGCAGTTTGCATGGAAGCTGAGAATAGATCCTAGGGTTGTTTGCATGGAGAGAACTAACATTAGATATGTTACACCGGAACAAATAGGGGAACTAGCACAGTTTGCCAGCATTGATGTTTCATTTATATCTTTAGAAAAGGTAATTCCCGCAGCTATAAACCTGCTTGACGAAACTGGAGAAATAATGGCATTAATAAAGCCTCAGTTTGAAGCTGGCAGGGAGAAAGTTGGAAAAAAGGGAGTTGTAAGAGAAAAATCTACACATATTGAGGTCATTGAAAAAATAGCAGCATTTATTAAAAAATTGGATTTGAAAATCAGGGCTATAGATTATTCTCCAATTAAAGGCCCAGAAGGTAATATAGAATACTTAATTTACTTTACCAAGGATAAAAGTTTTGAAGAAAGCTTCGTCATGGAGCAAATAGAAGAATTAGTAGAAAAAGCGCATAAAAATTTAAATGGAGAGTAGCTATGAAAAATATTGGGATTAATGTAAATACCTCTAAAAAAGATTATGAAAATATATTGAACTACATTAGTAGTAATATTTATAATATAGACAGAGAAGTAAAAATAATTGTATATAAGGATACTTTAGGATTAGATAACATTGAAAATGAAAAACTGGATGCAATGATTGTTCTTGGCGGGGATGGAACAATTTTGAGTACAGCCAGGGCAATTTCTAAATTTCAGGTTCCTATATTAGGAATAAATATTGGACATCTAGGTTTTTTAGCACAGGTGGAAATAAGCCACTGTCTTCCTGCTCTGAAGGCATTACTTAAAGATGAATATGAAATTGAGGAAAGAGCAATCCTTCAATGCATCTATGAAGAGAACGACGGGGAAAAATTGCTTCCTGCACTTAATGATATTGTTTTATCTAAAGGAACTTTGGCAAGAATAGTAAAATATAATATATATATTGATAATAAATTTTATACAACATTTGTAGCAGATGGTGTAATTATATCAACGGCCACAGGTTCAACAGCATATTCTCTATCAGCAGGAGGGCCAATAATGTATCCAACCCTTTCCTTATTTTCTATTACACCTATTTGTCCTCACTCAGTAGGAATGAGAACATTGATAGTTGATAGCAAAAGTACAGTTAAGGTTCAAGTTGTCAGAAACTATGAAAGCGTTTTTTTAACATTGGATGGGCAAGAATTTATGGAAATGGGCGATAATAACTTTATTACAGTAAGCGCATATCCACATAAATGTAAATTAATTAGGTTTAATGATTATGATTATTTTGATGTACTTAGAAAAAAAATTACAACAAGAACTAAAGAATGCGAGGGTGACTTAGAAAATGAAAGTTAATAGGCATGCAAAAATTCTGGAAATAATAAATTCAAAGGCTATAGAAACTCAAGAGGAATTAGCAGAAGAATTGAAAAACAGCGGAA
Source organism: Clostridiaceae bacterium (assembly GCA_029256485.1). Next base: position 80,527 of record JAQSXU010000013.1, on the reverse strand, counting down.
TAGATGTGACTCAGGCCACAGTGTCTAGAGATATTAAAGAATTAAAGTTAACAAAGGTATTAAATGAGGATGGAAAATATAAATATGCTGCTATAACTCAAAAGGATAATTTTATGTCAAACAAATTCATTGGGTTATTTGCACAAACAGTAACTAATGTAGAAAATGTTGATAATTTTATCGTCATTAAAACCATATCAGGCTCTGCTCCAGCTGCTGCAGAGGCAATTGATTCACTTAACTTTGAAGGCATCGTAGGCACTCTTGCAGGGGATAATACTATATTTGTTCTTGCAAGAAACAAAGAAAGGGTTATAGAAATAACTCAAAGAATGAAAAAGATGTTGAACGAATAGGAGAATGATATTTTATGCTGCTTCAGCTAAATATTAAAAATTTTGCATTAATAGAAAATTTAAGCATTTCTTTTGAAAAGGGATTAAATATTCTAACTGGAGAAACTGGAGCTGGTAAGTCAATTCTTATTGATGCTATAAATTTTGTACTTGGAAGTAAGTTTAATAAGGATTTGATCAGAACTGGAGAATCAAAGACTTTTGTAGAGGCCATTTTTTCAATAGAGAATCCAAAAACCTATGAAATGCTAAAACAATTTGACATTGAATATGATGATGTGGTTATTATTAGCAGGGAAACGTTTCAAAGCGGAAAGAGTATAGCAAAAATTAACGGTAAGGCAATACTTTTATCCAATTTAAAAGAAATAAGCATATCATTACTGGATATACATGGACAGCATGAGAATCAAAATTTATTAGATGCATCAAATCATATAAATTATTTAGATAATTATGGTGGCAGGGACCTAGAGCAGCAGATTCTAAAATATAAAGAAAGGTATGATGAACTAAAAGAAATTAATTCTAAAATTGAAAGTTTATCTGGCAATGAAGGACATAGAGAAAAGCTTACAGATTTTTTGAAGTATCAAATTAAAGAAATTGAAGATGCAAAGTTAAAAATTGGGGAGGATAATGAGTTAGAGGAAAAATATAAGCTGTTGTATAATTCTGAAAAAATTAGTCAGGTGCTTTCTTCTGCGTATGAAACTTTATACAATGGGAATGAAAATATGACATCAATATTTGACAGACTGGGTATTGTTATAAGGGATTTAAAAAATATAAGTGAAAACTTAAATAGTATAGAGGATATAGCAAAATCTTTAGATGATGCTTATTATATAATTGAGGAAAAAACTGAAGAAATTAGAAATATAAGAGAAAATGTATATTATGATGAAAATGAAATGGAATATATAAATAGCAGAATATTTGCCATTAGCACTTTGAAGAGAAAGTATGGAGGTTCCATTGAGGAAATACTGGAATATAAAAATAAAATTTTAGAACAATATACACAGTTGAATAATTCCAGTGAAATCATTCAACAGCTTGAAAATAAAAGAAAGATAATTTTAAATGAGCTCAAAGACATTGGAACACATATTCATGAATTAAGAGAAAAAGTATCGAATAAATTGGAAAAAAACATAAAAGAGGAATTAAATCAAATTGGACTTGAAAAAAGCATTATTAAGATTAGTGTGGAATTGGAAAAACAAATTAATCCAAATGGGTTGGATAAAGTGCAATTTTTGATTTCTACAAACCCAGGTGAACCATTAAAACCTCTGGAAAAGATAGTTTCAGGCGGTGAATTATCCAGAATAATGCTGGCGCTTAAGACTGTCTTTGCAGATAGGGATAAAATTCCATCTATTATATTTGATGAAGTGGATACTGGAATCAGCGGAAGAATAGCTCAGAGCGTTGCAGAGAAAATGTTTATAATTTCGGTTTCACATCAGGTGTTTTGTGTTACACATCTGCCTCAAATAGCATGTATGTCCGATGTGCATTATATAGTCCAAAAGTATGTTTTAAATGGTAAAACCTTCACTGAAGTTAAAAAAATAAATGAAAATGAAAAAAAATTAGAAATTGCCAGAATGATTGGAAGCAGTGAGGTTACAAAGATAACATTAGAACATGCAGATGAACTAATTAAAATGGCAGATGAAAAAAAGACATTTCTTAATAAAAAAGTTGTTTAAAAAAAATTTTTTTGCAAAAAATAAAGTAGTAATAGGCATATGTGCTTATAACTACTTTTTTTTATTGTTTTTTTTCATGGTTATTTTAATAATAATTTTACTTTTATGATAAAAAAGTTTATGGTCGCAAACTTTAACTCTAATTGAAACTATATAATAGGATAACTATAGCTCATTGCGGGCAACTTAAAACTATAATAATAATTAAATAGGAGGGTTAATATGAACAATAAGCATAAAAAATTCTTACTTTCAATTATAAGTCCTATCCTATTGTTTTCGATGGTTGCCTTTTATAATATAGAAAATATACCAACAACTATTTTTGTAAGAGAAGGTAATGAGCTTAAAAGTAATTATTTTATTAAGTTAAAACAAAGCAGTATAAGCGGAGTTTCAGGAAAAAAACTTGATATAAGCTTTTTGGGAATAATTCCAGTTAAATCTGTATCCGTAAAAGCTATTGACAATAGAATATCTGTTTATCCAGGCGGTGTACCTGTTGGAGTAAAGCTGAATACAAAAGGAGCTTTAGTTGTTGGGTTATGTGATATAGAATCAAGCAGTGGAAAAGTAAGCAGCCCTGGTGCTGTTAGTGGAATACAAATTGGAGACAGCATAATCAAGGTAAATGGACAAGAAATTAACTCATCAGAAGATGTATCAAAGGAAATAAATATAAACGGTGAAAAAAATGCAAAAATAGAAATACTAAGAAAAGGAAGTAAAATGTTAAAAGAAATTACACCTGTAAAAAGTTTAAAAGATAATAGCTACAAAATAGGATTATGGGTAAGAGATTCAACTGCTGGAGTGGGAACTCTAACTTTTTATGATAAAAATTCAGGAATGTTTGCAGCATTAGGTCATCCAATTACAGATGTTGATACAGGAACGGTATTGAGCGTAAATAATGGAGAAATTGTAAAATCATCTATTTTAAGCGTAAGAAAAGGGGAAAAAGGTAATCCAGGAGAATTAAAAGGTATTTTTGTCAATGAAGATAATTCTCTAGGTAAAATATATAAGAACACACAGTGCGGAGTTTTTGGTAAAAGCAATGAAAAAATTATAAACAAAAAGTTCAACAAACCTATGGAAATTGCCTTACGAAATGAAATAAAAACTGGACCAGCTAAAATAATAACTACTGTAAACGGCGAAGAATCAGAAATGTACGATATTGTAATAGAAAAACTATTACCTCAGGAAGAACCAGGTCCCAAAAGCATGATAATAAAAGTTACAGACCCAAAATTATTAGAGAAAACTGGTGGTATAGTACAGGGAATGAGTGGAAGCCCAATAATACAAAATAATAAAATAATTGGAGCGGTTACTCATGTTTTAATAAATAAACCTGATACTGGCTACGGAATTTATATAGAATGGATGCTTAAGGATTCAAATACTATTAAAAATTAGAAAAACAATATAAAATCGTATATTAACTGGAAAAAATGATGTATAATTTAGATAGCAGCGATGAAAATTTTTTTGGCGAAAGAAGGAATTAATTAACTTTTGTCGAATACATTAATTGTTAAGATATGGGAATTAAATAATAAAGGAGAGAAATTTATATGGATGAAACAAAAATAAGGGTAGTTATTGCAGATGATAATAAAGAATTTTGTAACATCTTAAATGATTATCTTTTAAGCCAAAGAGATATTGTTGTAACTGGAATTGCTAAGGATGGTCTAGAGGCTTTAAAGTTGATAGAGGAAAAAAAGCCTGATTTAGTGGTATTAGATATTATTATGCCTCACTTAGATGGACTTGGCGTTTTAGAAAGATTAAATACCATGAGCATAGATCCTATGCCAAGGGTAATCGTTTTGTCGGCTGTAGGTCAGGATAAGATTACTCAAAGAGCTATTAGCTTAGGAGCAGATTATTATGTAGTTAAACCTTTTGATATGGATGTGTTTACAAAGAGGATAAGACAGATGTTTAATAACACAATATCAAATAGTGATTCGAAAAAAACTATATCTATAGTTGATACATCTGAAATTAAAATTAATAGACCAGAGTCAAATGATTTAGAAGGAGAAATTACAAATATAATCCATGAGATTGGAGTTCCCGCCCATATTAAAGGTTATATGTATTTAAGGGAAGCAATAACAATGGTTGTAAATGATATGGAATTGTTATCTGCTGTAACAAAGGAACTTTACCCTTCAATCGCTAAAAAATATAATACTACGGCAAGCAGGGTAGAGAGAGCTATAAGACATGCTGAAGTTGCATGGTCAAGAGGACAAGTAGATACTATAAATAAATTATTTGGATATACAATTCATAATGATAAAGGCAAGCCTACTAATTCAGAATTTATCGCAATGGTAGCTGATAAATTAAGACTTAAAAATAAAGTTAGTTAATCAGTGATTTCAAGGGTCTGAGGTGTATATACATCATACCACCAAACCAATAAATATCTTTTTAGACCAATAAATATATAAAATGTAATACAACCAATCCTCCTTATTTGTTGAGTAAACATTTAGGGAGGATTTTTATTATTATGTTTGAAATTGATTATCAAGTAAGTGAGTTTATGTTAAATTGTCAAATTAAAAATTTGACACAGAAAACAATGAGTAGTTACGAAGCCACATTGAAACTTTTTGCAAGATACCTTCAAGATAATTATTTAATAACTGATGCTAAACTTGTAAAAGAAGAAATGATTAAGAAGTATGTTTTGTTTATTCAAGAGAGAGGAAAATATTCTGTTTGTGCTAATGACAGTACTAAGGATATAAATAGACCTTACAATAGAGCAGATTATAAAAAGAAGGTTTCGCCAGCTACAATAAACAATTATTTAAGAAATCTAAAGGTGTTTTTTAATTATCTTAAACAAGAAAGAGCAATCAAGAAAAGCCCGATGAATAATGTTAAGTATTTAAAAAATGAGAGAAAGCCTCAAGGATTTATAACAGATGATGAATTTATTAGATTATTACTTTTGATGGAAACATCTAAATTTCACGAGTATAGGGATAATATAATAATACAGCTTTTATTTGATACTGGAATGAGAATAGGTGAATGCCTTTTAATAAATGTTTCAGATATCGATATTACAAAAAGGTCGATACTTTTGCAAGCAGAGAATACAAAGGGAAGAAAAAACAGATATGTTTTCTTTTCCCCTAAAATGCAAAAGGATTTAAAAGCATGGATACAATATAAGGACCGTTATGTAGAAAGTGAATTACTCTTTCCAACTCATAGTGGAAGTAATCTCCAAGTGAATAACTTTGAAAAGAACTTTAAAAAGTATAGTGATAGAGCAAGGATAAAAAATGCACATCCACACCAACTTAGAAATAACTTTGCGAAAAGATTTTTAATGGCTGGGGGGTCAATACACACTTTATCAAAGATACTGGGACATAGTTCAGTTGATGTTACTGAAAAGGCATATCTTGATTTAACTGATGCCGACTTAAAGAATAGTTATGAGAGTTTTTCGCCTTTAGCAAACTTGAGGAAGAGATAGGTGGCAAAATCAAGAAATAAAATATCATTTTAAGTTTTGCAAGGCTTCGAGATAAGGTTTGATTAAAGGTGCAATGTACTCCACATATATTCCATCGTATCTTCGCCACAAATGCAGTCAAGGTAGGAATTGACCCATTTACCTTACAAAGAATATTAGGGCATATTACAATGGCTATGACAAGGAAATATGTGCAACTGGAAAGCAGTGACTTAGTAAATAAGCATAGCAAGATAGATTTGTTGAATAAATATTTAAGGTGGTCTTATTTGAATAGAATATGGGAGCTGGCTGTTCCCATTCTTCTCTATAATGGTTAATAATTTAATGTGAGATAATTTTAAGGTATACCAAATGATTTTATTGAATGAAGTCTTACTATTATAGAAGTTTCAAGAGATATGGTAAAAATTACAGATTGACGATTAATAATATTTTAAATATAATTAAATATACATAGATTGAAATAATTTAAAACTTAATAAAGAGTAAGTAGAGAATAAATAGTAATTTAGAGAGAAGCACAAACATATTAAAGCAAGCGTTGATTAATACAATTTATCAAACGCTTATTTGGTATGTTGTGCTTTTATTTTTAGTAAGTTTTTTATATGAGTATTAACTCTCTTTAATAACTTTAACTTAGATAAAGCACAAAAAGAATATTTTAATATACAATTGCGTGCTTACTGAAGCAAAGTTTAAGGAGGAAATTATGGAAGAAAAATTATTATCAGAATTTGAAGAACAAAAGAAATTCCAATTGGAAGTATTGAATGAGAACATTATCTTAGGTGACAATACAGCTTTTAAAGTATTTGACCATGAAGCTGGTTTAGGAAAGTCATTGCAAGCTGAGAAATCAATGACTAAAGCATGGAAACAACATGGGAGAAAAACATTATATGTAACTTTATTTAAAGATACTGTACCAGAAGCCTCTGCTCATGCAAGGATAAATAAGTATGCTGGTGAAGATATAGCAGTTGCTATAGACTCTGATAATAAACACCAGATAGACAAGTATATGGAATATCCAATTCTTATAATCACCCATGAAAGGTATAAGTTATTGTGCAAGGATAACAGTTTATGGAACAAGTATACCAAGGGTCGTACAACCCTAATAATAGATGAAATGCCTAACATGGTTGAAGTTCATGAATATTCTATTGATAGGATAGGGCAGTTTGCGAATACGTTGCCGAGGGGAGCGGTTCAAGACCAGTATAATAAATGTGTAAAAGAATTAGAGGACTATTTGAAAGATTCACGAGGGAAATCATTTTTTAATTGTAAAGAAAGTAGCGAGGAAAATTTTAAATTGCTAAAGCAATTAATAGAAGCGAATATTGATAATAGATATGCTTCTGAAAAATATCTAAGGTTTTCCAAATGCAATAGTGAAACATTGGATGTTGAGGAATCAACATTACAAATGACAAAAGATATGTTTTTAAATGAAGTGGAGATACTACAAAGTTTTTATAGAAACACCTCTTGCGTTGATAATAAGAAAGCATGGACATTCGATTATAGGTTGCGATATAAAAAATTAGAAAATAATATAATGATGGATGCAAATGCACGATTTTCAATTTTATACAAACTGGATAGTGAGTTGTTTAAATTGCAAAGTCAATCAAGGATTGTCAACCATAGTAACTGGACTTTAAATATATTTAGAGTAAACACAAATGCAAATGCAAAAAAACAATATAATGATTTTTATGACAAGGTAAAAGGTGTGATAGATAAACAAGGAAAGGAAAAATTTCTTGTTATAGGTTCTAAAACAGATGAAAAATATTTTAATGATGTTACGATAGACCATTTTGGAAACATCATAGGGAGAAATAATTGGAGAGGTTTTAATAAAATAGCTATCATTCATAATTTTCAAACTCCATTTTATGTATATGCTTTAAAATATATGTATTACAGTAGAAGAAAACTTAATAATAGAAGTACGTGGAATACTGAACGTAGCAGAGAAAACAAATCTGTTGTTATGAAGAATGATGAACTTGAAAAAGTAAGGATTTCAGATTTAGCATCGCATATTTACCAAGCAATTAAAAGAATAAATAGAGACAATGAGCAAGAAGCAACTGTATTTTTATTTAATGGGGATGAGGGTATACTGAACATTGTAAAAAGGCAATTCAAGAATATTAGAATACGGGAATGTAGTGAAATAATTATAAACAAAAAAGAGAATGAAAATAAGAAAGTGGAAAATGATGCTGACATCTATTCCAAAAGATTTTTAAGATTGTTGAAAGAAATATCCTATGGAATACACAAGAAGGAGGAGATTAGACCTGACACTTATAAAAAGAAATGGTGCATGGAAAAGATAGGTTATAAAGATAATACCCACTTTGCAAGAGACGTTCTTCGCAAAGATGAGGTGCACTCATTTCTTTCGGAAAATGACATTAAGACTGGTGGCAGTGTAATTAGGTTTGCTAATCCAATATTGGAAAGAATAAATGAAATTGTAGCTTAAAAGCCCTCATGCTATTAGTTCCAACAAGAAAACTCAGTTCCCTCGTTTTCTTGTTTCCCAATTTAAACTACGTTTAAATTGTGGATTAACTTCACAAGGCAAAAGGTAAGCGAAATCAAGACTTCAGAAGTAACTCGCCAACATTATCATATAATAAATAATTTATAGAGAATGATGGCGAGTTAGTGCTAAGGCAAGTAATACCAATGGTTTGGTACTTGTCGCTTTTAAAATATATGAATGATTAAATGATGTTAACATTATGTTCTGCGTAGCAGGAAATAAATTTCAATGAAATAGCTTCAGCTATTTCGTTTGAATAGTAATATTAGTGCTGGATAGTATAAATCTAACAGTATGTTATCCTTGGGTGGAATAATTTATTTCCTAAATCTCTTCAAATATAATTGCAAATAAGATACCTTTATGTTGCAAAAGAAAAACACTATATATTTATTATTATATAGTGTTTGTTATATCATAAAATAATATTTTTCATAAATAAAACTTCTTAATAAATCTGTTAACTCATAATTATTCTAATCAAAAAGAATAAGCTTGTTATTATATCACTCAAATAAAATAATGATATGAAAACTATTATAATATTCTTGAATCTCTTTGACTTTAGTAAACGAATTAACCGTATAAGAAACACATAACTGAGAACAGCACCTATTATTTCAGCTGCATAACCCATTTTATTTCCTATGATTATCATTTCATATCCTAAAAACCAAATAAGATAACATGGTATTAGTATAATTAGTGATGATTTTGTTTTTGTTTGCATATTTTTTCTCCTTTTAAATTAGCATATGACTAAATCATAAATTACGGTTGTCCATCATATAAAAATGTTCGGAACTAAAGGGTCTAATTACATTACATGAATATCATCAATTTCAAATCTAATAATATTATCTAATTGATCTACTTCTATCTCGCATATAAGAGTAAGGTCGCTTTTCTCTCCATTTATCCATAGGTCAAAGTGTAGTACATATTCTGGAGAATGTGTTATCTTAATTAAATCAAGTTTATCAAATTCATTTTTGGGAGGCATAGTAATCAATGCTTCAATATTCCAATCCTCCGAGTATTTATAAATTGATTGAATAATATCTTCCTCTGAAAGCCTTCCATTTTGTTTATCAATTATAATTTGCTCATAGTTTTTATTAGCTAAATTTTTAATAAGTCTAATTAATAAAATTCTAAATCTATCTTCTATACTCATCTTCATTGCTCCTTATTACTGCACAATAATCTATAAGTGTGTAATAGTTTCTTCTTTAAATTATACCATATACTGTAATATGCAATAAAGAAATTGTTTTGATAGAAATATTACAAAAGTAAGGTTTTTGCTTGGATGTACATTCGTTTGGATAACGCTGTTTTTATTTACGACTTATAGTTACAAGAGCGTTATAAAGCTTGAGATTTTTTAATCCAAATTGCTATATTTGACTATATAAGACCATATAAGGTGATTTTGTTCGTATGACTACGACACTATCTCTTAAATGCTTTGTTTTACGAGTAGGTTCAATAATTTAACATCAGTATGAGTGATATATCATTCTTAAAGTATATTGTATCTTAAATCAAGTGTGATAAGTATGTAAGCTATAATGAACTATATCCACGTTGAGATTAGAAGACAGATGATTAAGTTAAAAGATGTTTTGTTTATTGTTGAAGAAGTAGTTATACTATTACAAAGCAGTAAGTTATATAATCCAATGCCAACTTTGTGTATAAGTTAGCATTGGATAAAACACGTGCAACTATTGATATTACTATGTTTGCAAAGTTGTAATTAAATATATTTAATAATCCTATTGTGTTGAATGCTAAGAAATGATACAATTATCTCATAAATTAGCATTGTTGGGGGTTCTAAATATGGAAACAGATAACAAAACAAGTAGAGGGATAAATAAAGCAGAGGAAGTAGAACCAATAAAAAATATTAAGGACATAGCAAAGATAAAACAATACCTTATAGGTAAAGAGAATAAAAGAGATTATATGTTATTTGTAGTGGGTATTAATGTTGGATTGAGAATAGGAGACTTACTTAGTTTAAAAATTACAGATATATTCCAAGATGGCAAAATAGTAGACAAGGTTACTATTAACGAACAAAAGACAGATAAAAAAAGAGAATTTGAATTAAATAAGAGTGCCAAGGATTCTATTGCACTGTATCTAAGCACTTTAAAGGGTATAGATATTGATAGTTATTTATTCAAGAGTAGAAAAGGTAATGGAGCATTAACCGTTGAATCAGCACATAAGATAATTAAAACAACCTTAAAAGAGTTAAACATTAAGGGTAATTATGGTACTCATACTCTAAGAAAAACATTTGCATATCACATCTATGCGAAAAACATTAAAACTAACCCAAGTATAATTAATACCTTGCAAAAGATGCTAAACCATAGTAGTGCAAGTGTAACATTGAGATATATTGGTATCACAAAGGAAGTTATATCGGATGTTTATAATAGTTTAAATTTATAAAATGTATGTAATACAAGAAGGAATTGAGATGATATAAAGAATAAAATAGAAAAGAAATGGAACTGGGCAGTTAAGTCTGGTTCTTTTTTTATTTGCTCTGAAGATGGGGGACGTGGGTTAACAATCTGGAGGTGGTTGTTCTATAACTATATGTATAGAGTAGGTCTGGTCTGATGGGTTATTAAAATTCAAATAAATTCACAATTTTTATGGTTGTTAGTATTCTGTAAAAGTCTATACTTTGATTTCAGACAATGAAAAAAATATATTATCATTAAAAGTCATGGTTTTATTTATAAAAATTACAGTTCTACTTTTACTTCAGATAGAGTTATTATAAAAATAACAACTTTTTATCATATCACAATAGTTAATCAAAGGAAATAGAACAAAGGCGAACGTAATGTAAATTATATGTGAATAATGTTATTTTGCTCAGTAAAATTAATGTTTATATGCTAAAATGTACCTATGTGAACGTTCATAAATAACTTTTATAAAATTAAAGGGGTGTTTGCTCTGTTAGAAAAAGAAGAGTTAATCCAAACCATAAAAGACTGTGCAGAATGTCTGGGAGTTAAATATATAACTGAGGATGTTCTTGAACAAGCTATGCTTACTTGGAGTTATAATCCATTTAATTCTACTTTCATTTTTAAGGTTGAAGTTGGATTATTATGTATTCCAACTAAGTTTGATACAGAGAATGGTGTATACTTACAACTTGACAAAGCGTATACACCAATAGATTATGAAATTAATCATGTCTTGCAGCTGCTTAAACAATGCAGTGATGAAATTAATTCTTTTGTAAAATCTATTGAATTAATATAGGGGGATAACATGTTATTAACAAGTGAAGTTGAAATTACGTTGAATCCTAAATACATAAAACACCTTACGGAATTAGGTTACATTTTATCTAAAAGACCAGATAGAGATGGAAATCTAACAGTACCAGAAGGTACAAAAATCATGGTGCGAGTAGATGATTTAATGTCATCATCAATGTATGAGGTTGAAGTGAAATGTGACTATTGTAATAAACCAGTTCTGAAGAAATATAAGAAATACCTCGAACAAAGAGTTGTAGTTAAAAAGGATTGCTGTAAGGAATGTCAAGGAAAAAAATATCTTGATGTTATGAAATCAAAACATGGTGATGGTGTAAAATGTCCCCATCATATTGATGGCATTTCACAAAGGATAAGGGAAAAAAGAAGAAGGCATACAATTGAAAAAATTAGAGAAGAATTTGATGAAAGACAGTTGACCTTGTTAAGCAATGAGTTTACTAACGTAGATAATTATTTAAAATTTCACTGTCGGATACACCCAGAACTTGGTACGCAAGAGGTTAAATATGCGAACTTTAGGCTTAAAAAAGGAGGGTGTAAAGGTTGTAGATATGATAAGGTCAGTGGAGAGAATGCATACCAGTGGAAAGATGGAGTTTCTCCATTACAGAATCATGTAAGAGATAAAATGAAGAAGTGGAAATATGATTCATTTAACTATTGTAATAGACGCTGCTCCATCACTGGATATAAAAAATCACTAATAATACATCATGTTAATAAGAACTTTAGCGAGATATTGGAAGAAACACTGGGATATCTTAAATTACCTTTGAAAAAAAGAATAAGAGATTATGAGGAAGAGCAATTAAAAATGATCGTAGATACTTGTTTAGAATTACATTATAAGTATGGTTATGGTATAGCAATAAAAAAAGAAATACATGAGTTGTTTCATAACAAATACAAAAGGCAGAGTAATGATAAGTCTCAGTATATAGAATTTAAAGAAAGATATTTTAAAGGTGAATTTGACAATGAATTACCAGAAAAATTAAGTTCCGAAAATTCTTTGGCAAGATTAAAAAGGTTAACTTAAACCGAGGTTTAGTATATTATTATTAATTATTATTTATACTGATACAAGTACTAAAGAAAATGAGGTTAGTTATGCTATCTCGTGCCAGTGTGTACATCCTACTCTTTGAACTGTAGCTGAATTAGACCATAATAAATTTAAAGCTGAATACTTAACATGTTAATGGGGGGATTTGTTTATTGAATTGTATTTAACAAGTACCCCACTGTGTATCATTGTTATTGTAATACAAGTTATGTTCCAGTTAAAGTTTAAAGAAATTTTTGTGAACAAACAGCAGAATAAGAGGATTCAAAATTTAAAATCAGTATACATTTGTCAGATAATTAATGTTTTGAAATGTTTTTATTCTTTCTATTATTAATAATAATTACCCAATTCATAACTGGATAATTGCTATTGCTCTTGGTGGATGGATAATATATAAAGCATATAAGTATAAACGATTGTAAGAAAAAATTTAGGAACTGGACAGATAAGTCTGGTTCTTTATTATTGATCAGAAATAAAGTGGGATAAATCTATAGGTAAGTTTCTATTTTCAAGTATAATAATATTAAATCTGATAGGGTATCAATTATAATAAATATCTAAAATATAAGTTTTTGTTTGAAACAATGTTTGTAGAATTATATAATTAATATATATATGGTTAATTTTGGATTAAACAATCATGTATTATTGGGGGGGAATTAATGGGAAACTTTAATTTCGGAAGTTGGCAAGAAAGAATAGCTAATAGAACAGATATGACTGGCATGATAACTCACTTAACAAAACCAACAGAAGAGGATTTAAAATCTATAGATTTTAAAGGCGAAAGAGAATTGAATTTAAATGCAGTAGATAATTTAATAAAAATACTAATAGATAAAAAAATTAATGGTAGCACAACTCAAAGTGGATTTATAGTTGGAAATACACCAGCTGTATGCTTTCAAGATGTTCCTATGTATAGTTTAGTTCAAAATGTAAAATATGAACAACTAAAAAGGAAAGAATCAAATTTTATGAAAGTAAGGTATTGTGGTGTTGGATTAGCATTCGGAAAGTTTTATGTGTTTGGTAAAGGTGGACGACCAGTTTTTTATGAGCAGACAGATAAAGCAAAGAATATTTTACCTAAAGAAGAGCATTGGAGAATTGTAAATCTACAACTTATTCCTGAAAATCCTAATATAATTGATTGGACACATGAGAGGGAATGGAGGTATCCAAAGGACTTTATATTTGAAACTAATATGACACATGTTATATTATATGATTCATATTGTTGGAAGTATTTTATTGAAAAGTGTCCTCCAGAGATAATGAAAGAAATTTATGGGATTACAATATTAAAAAGTGTATTGATGTAGAAATAGTATTACAGAAGATAGTAGTATGAATTTCCTTTATGAGTTCAAAATCAAGTATTTGCTTTTTAAGATGTAGGTTTAAAATATCAGTTTTATGTTGATTGGTAGAAGGAAATAAATGTATAATTAATTTATATCATTAATTTGGAATTACAAAATACTGCAAAACATATAAACGCAATTTGATGCAAAGATTGGGTGGTAATTATGGAAGCACTAACAGAAGAAAATCGTGAAAAATCAGAAACATTAGTTAGTTTATTAATCAAGGATGCTTATTTTAAAGGATTTCTTTATGATTCTTTTTTTACATTAAGATTTGAACGAATGACAGAGGGATATTTTAATGGACATAAATTACCTTGGAATATTGATATTAGGATTCAAGGTGAATGGTGGTTCGATTCTGAAGAAGTATGGAAGGAGAAAATTGAAAAATATAAAGCAATCGAAATAGTTGAGCCAGTTGAGCCAATTCTATCATATGAATTGACATACTTAAAATGGCTTGATGGTTCTGAAGTTGAAACAATAGATTTTACCGATAATAGTATGCAAATAGTATTTAAAAATAAAAAAGCAATAACAATATTATATGATGTTGAGATGGATTATGCGTGGTACATCTTTGAATCGATACTTTCTGAACGTAACACGGTTTGGTCTGTATGTTGTGAGAATGGTCTATTATATGTTAGAACACCAGTATAGTTAGTTTGACATTTATACTAATCGGAGTATTTGTTCCAGATAGCGATAAACAATCACGTAATAAACTGAATCTTATGATGTATCAATGTTTTTAAAATTTAAGATTTATCAGATGTAAGAGTTCGGCATTAGCCGTGCTCTTTATTTTTAATAGAACTATAAGATTAGAAGTTATCAGAGCAATAAACTTTAATGAAAAAGCCTATAAATAATTTGATTAATTGTGTAAGAATAGCAATTGACGATCTTATATCCTATTGATAAAATGTAAATAAGGTCATATGGATAAACCAACAAATATCTAAGACCTAAACCAACAAATAAGGTAAGAGTTGATAAGTGATTACTATTTAATATTTAAAACTTAAAAAGATATATTATTGTATATTTGTATTATGGTGAAAACATTAAAAACCTTGAAAGCCTTGATATAAGCAGAGTTGAAAGAGCTATAAGACACGCTATAGAAGTTGCATGGAGCAGAGGTCAAGTTGACACTATAAACAAGCTCTTTGGCTATACTATACACAATGATAAAGGCAAGCCAACTAACTCTGAATGAATTTATTGCCATGGTTGCAGATAAATTAAGATTGAAAAATAAAGTGAGCTAATATATAATTTTATAAAAATAGTCAATAGACTTTCTTCATTTGTACAAAAATGGAGAAAGTCTATTTTTATGTGAAAAATAAAATGTATAAAAATGTAATAAAATAATTGTTTACAAAAATGCCCAAATAATGTATTATTTATTAAAATATAAATGTTAGGAGGTTCTTATGAATAAGAAAATAATATCTATTGCCCTTACTTTTGGAATGGTTATGCTTACAGGATCTAATGGTTTAGCAGCTCAGGCAAATTTGTCAAATCCTCAAAACTCAAAAGAACAGATCTTAGATGAAATGAAAAAGCTCAGTGGTAACAAACTAAAGGTGTATTTTGATGACTCTAAGGGAAAAGTATTTTTGTCTGGAACTTTATCCTCTAAGAAAATTACTGATAAAAATGACGTGATTAATTTTGTTAAGGAAAATGAGGCTGTTTTTGGCTTAGAGAACTTAGGATATAGTTATAAGATAATAAAAAATGAAAAGGATCCTTTAGGGTACACACATGTTAGTATTGTTCAGCTAATTAATGGACTCCCAGTTAAGGACAAGATGATTACGGTACACTACAATAAGGACGGAACTATTAATAATGTTACTGGAGAAGTAGAAAAAAATGTTACTTCTATATCATCATTAGGAAATAGTGCACTATCTGTAGAAGATGCAGTAGAAATAGCAAAAAAACAATTTACATTTACAAAGCTGGCTTATGATCCTAAAGTTGAAACATTAGCATACATTAAAGATAAAAAAGCTTATAAGGCATATAAAGTTAACATAAAATTTGATGAACCTAAAATAAATAACTACGACGTATACGTTGAAGCAACATCTGGAACTATTTTAGAAAAGGAAGATAAATTAAGATATGATGGCTCTGTTTCAGGCAGCGGCATAGCTGTAGATGGAAGTACAAAACCTTTAAACCTCTACCTGGTTGGAAGTACCTACAATATGGAAGATACTACTAAGCCCATGAGTGGTGAAATCACTACTTATACAGCAAACAATACAAAGACAGAACCAGGAAGTATAGTAACAAATAGTATAAATGTTTTTAATACGGAAACTTTTAAAGCAGCAGTAAGTGCTGAATACTTTGGCGGGGTAGTTTATGATTTCTATAAAAATTTATTCAATAGAAATAGCCTTGATAATGGAGGTATGAGTTTAGTTTCCACAGTACATTATGATAGGTCATACAATAATGCATTTTGGGATGGAACTCAAATGGTTTATGGAGACGGAGACGGTACTGAATTTACTTATCTAAGCGGAGATTTAGACGTAGTTGCTCATGAGATGACTCATGGGGTAACAGAAAAAACTGCAAATTTAAATTACAGTAATGAATCAGGTGCATTAAATGAATCCATGTCTGATGTATTAGGTGTTCTGGTAGAAACCTATGATAAATATAATGTTAAAAACGGGGGTACATGGACTTTTAACTCAGCTGATTGGCTGATTGGTGATGATGTGTACACACCAGGAACCAGTGGAGATGCTCTGAGAAGTTTGGCAAATCCTACTTTGTATAATCAGCCAGATAATATGAGTAATTATTATTATACCACCAGCGATTATGGCGGAGTGCATACAAATTCAGGTATAACAAATAAAGCAGCATATTTAATTGCTCAAACTTTAGGATGCTCAGAAACTGCACAAATTTACTATAGAGCACTAACTAATTATATGATTCCAACTACAGATTTTCTAGGAGCAAGAAATGCTCTAACTCAAGCAGCAACAGATTTATATGGAACAAGCAGTCAGGAAGTTAATGCTGTCGGCAGTGCTTATGATGCAGTAGGTATTGTTGAAAGCACCTCTACAGATTCATATGAACCTAATAATACAGCAAGTCAAGCTTATTCTATAAATAAAGGCACTATTTACAATGCATATATAGGAAATTCCACTGATGTGGATTATTACAAGTTTACTCAAAGTTCCATTGGATATATAAATGTTAGTCTAACAAATCTTCCCGGCGATTATGATTTATATTTATATAATTCCTCTGGAAACTTAGTAGCAAGGTCATACAATTCTGGCACATTGGCTGAAAGTATTAGTTACTATGCTAGAAAAACAGGTACTTATTATGTGAAGGTTATAGGTTACAATGGAGCATATAGTACATCTATGGCTTACTCATTAAAAGTTTACTAAAATTAAGCTTTTTCAGCATAGCTTGAACTAATTTCAATTGTGAAACTTTTATTTTAAAGTGCTTGATATTACCATTTAAATGTGCTTATAATAAGTGTATAAAGTGAGAAAAATCATAAAATTGACAATTGAATTAATCAATTGTCAATTTTAATCTATTACACAACAAAGGAGATTAATAATGGATTTTACAGAGAAAACAATTGATGAAAAAACCATATATGAAGGAAAAATTATTAATGTTAATGTTAGAACTGTAGAACTGCCAAATGGTAGAATAACAAAAAGGGAAATAGTAAAACACCCAGGAGGAGTGGCAATTTTAGCATTTAAAGATGCTAATACCATATTAATGGTAGAACAATTTAGAAACCCTATTCAGAAAAAATTATTGGAATTGCCTGCTGGGAAAATAGAGACCGGTGAGGATATTAAGATCTGCGGTATCAGGGAACTAGAAGAGGAGACCGGTTATAAGGCGAATAAATTTGAATATATGGGGAAAATAGTAACATCACCAGGTTTCTGCGATGAATATATATATATTTATAAGGCAGAAGATTTATATAAAGGAACTACAGGATTAGGTGATGAAGATGAATTTATCAATTTGCATGAATTAAATATAGAAAAGTTTAAAGAAATGATTAAAAATGGGGAAATAATAGATAGCAAGACAATTAGTGCTTTTGCCATGTTATAAAAATTAAGGAATATTACCTCCCTTGTAATCATAATATTAAAAAGATGATTACTAAGGGGGTAAATATTATGAAGGACAATGTTATATATTCAAATATTAATGGACATATTCAAGATAATTTCTGGCTGTACGTAGTTAGCATATTTTGCCTTTGTACTGGAGTTGTATTGGGAATCTATAGTGTAAAATATATGGGTTCAATAGATAAAAATGATTTATCAAGTTATATAAATGGTTTTACTTCTTCATTTAAGGATAATGGAATACAATATAAAGCAATTTTTTTTCAAACATTAAAGAACAATTTACCAATCATTGCAGCAATGTGGTTTTTAGGGATGACTATGGTTGGCCTGCCAGTAATAATTATTATTGACTTAATAAAGGGATTTACATTAGGATTTACAATTAGTTTTATGATAAACAGCATTGGCTTTAATGGTATATGGGTATCTCTTATTGGAATTATACCTCAAAACATAATATATATACCCTGTATTTTATTTACATCGGTTATAGCAATGCAGTTCTCTCTGGAATTACTAAAGGACAGGGGAACAAAAAAATGGGCTTCTAATATTGGAATGAGAATTTCAGGATATTCCATAACTTTTATTATAGCAACCTTAATCATGGTTTTAGGATTTTTTATAGAAGCATATATCACACCCAATCTAATTAAACTGTTATTTTAATTGCAGGTGAAAAAATGAAAAAAAGTATTAATTTTTTTTATACAATTAATATAATTGTTAAATGCTTTTTTATTTTAATGGTATTTGGTATCTTTTTACCTAAAATAATCGATTACTTGTTATACATTATAATAATATCTAAAAGACCTGCATCAAATAGTGTTTTAGTGTATAGTTTAATTAATAAGAATAGGAGTTTTTTATTTAATTATTTGAAAACATTTCAAATACTTCTAAATTATTTTATATAAGTTAGAAAAAATTGCTGGTTGTTTTAAGGAGAAAAAAATGAGTGACTATATAGATAATTATATTAATTTTTTAAAAGAGAAAAAAATGAGCGATAACACTTTAGATGCTTATTCTAGGGACTTAATGAGATTTTCAAATTTCTTAATTGAAAGAAATGAAAATATACTTAAGGTTAATGTTATTACATTGATGGCATTTACTCAGGCACTTCAAAAACAGGGAAAGGCCAACTCCTCAATTGCCCGTAATATTGTTTCTATAAGAAATTTTTATAAATATTTAATAAGAAAAAATATCATTCATGAAGAACCAACCATAACCTATGAAATACCTAAAATTCAGCATAATATACCTGCAATTTTAACAGTGGAGGAAGTGGACAAGCTATTGAGTTCGCCTAATCTTTCTAAAAATAAAGGTGTCAGAGATAAAGCCATGCTGGAGCTTATGTATGCAGCTGGACTTAAAATCAATGAGCTTTTAAGTTTAACTACCTTTGATATCAATTTTAAACTATCATATATCAAATGTGTTGGTACAAAGAATAAGGAGAGAATTATTCCAATTGGATCTTATGCAGTTAGATATTTAAAAGAATACCTATCTGTAAGAAATGAAATAAATATATATAACCTAGATTTGTTATTCTTAAATTTACATGGAACCAAAATGACAAGGCAGGGATTTTGGAAAACTATTAAATATTATGCTAAACGATCGGAAATAAATAAAACTATAAACTCATATACACTAAGGCATTCCTTTGCTGTACATCTACTTGAAAATGGGGCGGATATTAAATCAGTTCAGGAAATGCTTGGCCATAATGATTTAGGAGCTACTCAGATATATTCAACAATAGTTAAAAAGAGTAAAATAGCAGAAGTTTATAAGAAAACCCATCCAAGGGCATAAAAAAACATAACCATTTATTTATCATTTGCTAATATTATGGTATAATTCTTTTGTGGCGTGTAATGAAAGGGTATTCTCCTTTAATACACGCATTTGTTGTTTTATATAATTTCGTATGAAATAAAAAAAGGAGACAAAACATGATTAAGAGAGTTATACTAATTGTTTTAGATAGTGTTGGTATAGGTGAGCTGCCTGATGCAAAAGATTATAATGATGCAGGAAGTAATACAATTGAAAACATTGCAAGACAAATAAAATACTTTCAATTACCTAATTTAGAAAGTCTTGGTTTAGGATTAATTGATGGGGTAACAGAATTAAACAAAACCCATAATTCATTAGGTTCCTACTGTAAATGTGCAGAATTATCTAAGGGAAAGGATACTGTTACAGGACATTGGGAAATTGCCGGAGTAATATTAAGTAAACCTTTAAATACTTATCCAAAGGGTTTTCCAAAAGAAGTGATACAAGAATTTGAAAGTAAAATTGGAAGAAAAGTTATTGGAAATGTGGTAGCTTCAGGAACGGAAATAATAAAAGAGCTTGGAGACGAACATGTAAAAACTGGATGCCCAATTGTTTATACTTCTGCTGACAGCGTTTTTCAAATTGCTGCACATGAAGATGTAATCTCCTTAGAGGAATTATATAATATGTGTAAAATTGCAAGAGAAATGCTTACTGGTGAACATATAGTTGGAAGAATAATAGCCAGACCTTTTATAGGAAATAGCAATAGTTATATCAGAACCTCAAATAGAAGAGATTTTGCCCTAGATCCATTTAACAAAACTATGCTGGATTATATTAAAGAAAATTCACTAAATGTAATGGCAGTAGGGAAAATTGAAGATATTTATAATAAAAAAGGCATTACTCAGGCAATTCATATAAAGAATAATATGGACGGAGTGGATAAAACTATAGAATATATGAATGAAAATAAACCTGGCTTGATATTTACAAATTTAGTGGATTTCGATATGTTATATGGTCATAGAAATAATGCAGAAGGATATGCTGATGCATTAATGGATTTTGACAGTAGACTTCCTGAAATTATAAAAAATATGAGTTCAGAGGATGTTCTTATGATCACAGCTGACCATGGGTGTGATCCAACTACTGAAAGCACAGATCATTCAAGAGAATACATACCTTTATTGGTTTATGGAAATGCTATAAAACCAGGTGTTAATTTAGGTGTAAGAAATTCCTTTTGCGACATAGGAAAAACTATACTAGATTTATTAAAAATCAATAATAGCCTTTATGGAAAAAGTTTTTCTAAAGAAATATTAAAATCAATATAATCTAAATTTAATGCATTATATGTGAAATGGAGTGAATTTGATGGATTTGAAAAGAATTAATGAAAGTTCTCAATATGTAAAATCAAAAATAATAACTAGACCTGAAATTGGAGTAATACTTGGGTCAGGTTTAGGCGATTTAGCAAACTTTGTTACCAACCCTACTTATGTAAATTACAGTGAAATTCCGCATATGCCGGTCTCAACAGTAAAAGGCCATGCAGGAAGATTTGTTTTTGGAGAAATGCAGGGTAAAAACGTGGTAATGATGCAGGGAAGAGTTCACTATTATGAAGGAAATGCAATGGAAGATGTAGTTCTTCCAATACATATAATGAAGAAGTTAGGCATAAAAACTTTAATTGTTACTAATGCAGCTGGTGGTGTTAATACAACATTTGTTCCTGGAGATTTAATGATTATAAAAGATCATATTAATTTTGCATTTAACAATCCTTTAATAGGCAGAAATGAAGAAAAAATAGGACCAAGGTTTCCAGATATGTCTGAAGCATACTCAAAAGAGCTTATAGATATAGCAGAAAATTGTGCAATTAATTTAAATATAAAAGTTGTAGAAGGCACATACCTGATGATGACTGGTCCTTGCTATGAAACTCCTGCAGAAATAAGAATGACAAGGTTGTTAGGCGGAGATGCAGTTGGAATGTCTACTGTTCCTGAGGTTATTGCTGCAAATCATTGTGGTGTTAAAGTTTTAGGAATATCGTGTATTACAAACATGGCAGCAGGAATCTTAGATCAGCCTTTAATTCATACAGAAGTTATTGAAACTTCAAATAAAGTAAAAGATAAATTTACTAAATTAGTCAGCAAAATTATAAGTGAAATAAATTAATTTTATATATGTGGAGGCTTACTATGGAGTTATTAGATAAAATAAAACAATGTAAGGAATATATATTAAGTATAAATAAAAAGAAAATTGATACAGCTATTATATTAGGTACAGGTCTTGGAAGTATAGTAAATGACATTGAAAATAAAATAGTAATAAAATACAAAGACATACCTAATTTCCCTGTGTCCACTGTAAAGGGTCATGCAGGTGAGCTTATACTTGGTGACCTAAGCGGAAAGAGAGTACTGGTTCTCAATGGCAGATTTCATTACTATGAAGGATATGAAATGGAAAAGGTAACATTTGCAGTACGAGTAATTAAGAGTTTAGGCATAAACAATTTAATTGTTTCAAACGCTGCAGGCGGTATGAATCCTAAATTTTCAGCTGGAGATTTAATGATTATTACTGATCATTTAAATTTAATTGGCAATAACCCATTGATTGGAAAAAACCATGAGGAATTTGGACCAAGATTTCCTGATATGTCTAATGCATATGACAAAAAATTAGTAGAACTTGCAGAGAATTGTGCTGCTAAATTAAATATTGAAATTAAAAAAGGTGTATACGCTGCAGTATCTGGACCTAACTATGAAACCCCTGCTGAGCTTAGAATGCTCAGGTTAATAGGTGGAGACGCAGTTGGTATGTCTACAGTTCCTGAAGTAATCGTTGCTAATCATATGTCAATGAAAGTGCTAGGAATATCCTGTATAACAGATATGGCCATTGCTGATAATTTAGAACCACTAGATCACAAGAAAGTTATGGAAACTGCAAATAAATCAATGGCTAAATTTGTTGCATTAGTTAAAGAAGTTATAGACCAAATTTAAACTGGGGGACTTTTATTATGAGAATGTATGATATTATTATGAAAAAAAGAAATGGATTGGAATTATCAACTGAAGAAATTAATTTCTTTATTGAAAATTATACAAAAGGAAATATTCCCGACTATCAAGCGTCTGCATTAACTATGGCTATTTATTTTAAAAAAATGAACAGAAGAGAAACTGCGGATTTAACAATGGCTATGGTTAATTCAGGAGATGTTTTAGATTTATCTAAAATTGAAGGAATAAAAGTAGATAAACACAGTACCGGAGGAGTTGGAGATACTACAACTTTGGTATTAGGACCAATGGTAGCAGCTTTAGGAATCCCTGTTGCAAAAATGTCCGGAAGAGGACTTGGACATACAGGTGGAACAATAGACAAATTAGAATCATTTAAAGGATTTTCAGTGGAAATGCCTGAAGAAAAATTTATTGAAAATGTTAATAATATTAAGCTTGCCGTAGGAGGGCAAACAGGCGATTTGGCTCCAGCTGATAAAAAGCTGTACGCTCTTAGAGATGTTACTGCTACTGTAGATAATATTTCTTTAATTGCTTCCAGTATAATGAGTAAAAAAATTGCAGCAGGAGCTGACTGCATTGTCCTTGATGTAAAAGTTGGAGATGGAGCTTTTATGAAAACTCCAGAAGCTGCAAGAGAGTTAGCTGAGGAAATGGTCAGCATTGGAAAAAGCGTAGGAAGAAATACCATTGCTGTAATTTCAGATATGGATCAGCCTCTTGGATACGCTATTGGAAATGCTTTAGAGGTTAAGGAGGCAATTGATACTTTAAAAGGTAAAGGACCCAAGGACTTATTTGAGTTATGCCTTACTTTAGGAAGTAATATGGTAGTTTTAGCAAAGAAAGCAGAAAATATACATGAAGCAAGGAAAATGCTTATAAATATCATTGAAAGCGGAAAAGCCTTGGAAAAGCTAAAAGAATTTGTAGCAGCTCAAGGTGGTGATACAAGCTGTATAGATGATACATCAAAGCTTCCTCAGGCAAAGTATATAAAGCAGGTAATTATTGAGAAGGATGGCTATGTAAGCAAAATTCATGCTGAAAAAATAGGAATAATTGCAATGGAATTAGGTGCAGGAAGAGCAACAAAGGAAAGTATTGTTGATTTAGCAGTTGGAATTGTTTTAAATAAAAAAAGAGGAGACAAAGTTTCAAAAGGTGATATTTTAGCATATGTATATACCAATGATGAAGCTAAAGGTGATAAGGCTGTAAATGATATAATTTTTAATTATGAAATTGTTGATGAATATAAAGAAGATAAAAAACTCATATATGATGTAGTAAAATAAGGTATAAATCCCCATGAGTGCTTTAATAAAAAAAGCACCCATGGGGATTTTTTTTATCCTAATTTGGAAAATAATAATAGCCATAAATTATTGAAATGTTGGAGAAAATAAACTCGAAGGAAGGAGGATAATGATGAATAAGTTAATTAAAAAAATTATTTCTATTAGCTGTTTAACATTATTTTTAACGCCAATGATTTGCATCAACAATACTGTAAGGGCAGAAGGAGAAAACAGCGGGCTTAATGTAGATGGAAAATCTGCTATACTTATGGAACCAGTCAGCGGTAAAATAATATACGAAAAAAACTCCCATGAGAAATTAGCACCGGCATCTGTTACAAAAATAATGACTATGCTTTTGACTATGGAAGCTATAGATGGGGGAAAGATAAAACTTTCTGATAAAGTTACGGCAAGTGAAAATGCAAAAAAAATGGGCGGAAGTACTATGCTGCTAGATTCTGGAGAAGTTCGTACTGTAGAGGAACTATTAAAGGGCATAGCTATAGCCTCAGGAAATGATGCAGCAGTAGCTATGGCTGAATATCTTGCAGGGTCAGAAGAAGCTTTTGTAACAAAAATGAATGAAAGAGCAGCTAGTCTGGGAATGAAAGATACAACTTTTAAAAACTGCACTGGACTTCCTGTTCAAGGACATTTAACAAGTGCATATGATATAACATTGATGAGCAGAGAATTATTAAAGCATCCTCAAATTTTAAAATATTCAGGAACATATATGGAAACTATATCCGAAGGGAGAAAAACGCCAATAGGACTAGTAAATCATAATAAACTTGTTAGATTTTTTAAAGGCTGTGATGGACTTAAGACCGGGTTCACTGATGAAGCCAAATATTGTATTTCATCTACAGCAGTAAGGGATAATGTTAGAATGCTTGCAGTAATTATGGGGGCTCCAACTTATAAAGTAAGAAACAGAGATGCAAGTATGCTGATGAATTATGGATTTTCTAAATACGAAGCTAAAAAAGTAATTAAAAAGGATTCAACTTTAGATAAAATACAGTTAAACGGAAAAAGTGAAAAATTTATTTATGTCAAGGCATGTGATGATTTAAATATAATAGTTGAAAAGGGAAAGGATTATAAAATAACTCAAAAATATATTATTCTTGAACCAAAGAGCAAAAAAGGATACAAGAAAAATGATGCGGTTGGATATTGTGAGGTTTATGTAGACGGAGAAGTAAGAGGAAAAGTTAATGTTTATTCTGACAGAGATTTTAAAAATGGAGGTTTTTTTGATTATTTAAAAAATAATTTCAAAAGTTCTTTTGACAAAGCAATATAATTAATTTACGGTGGCATTTATAATTTAAGTATGATAATCTTAAATTATAAATGCTTTTTTAATATTAACTTAGGAGAGATGTCTATGGCATTAAATATAAAAATACATAATTTTGAGGGACCTTTTGACTTATTGCTGCACTTAATCAAGAAAAATGAAATGGATATCTATAATATTAGAATATATGAAATTACCAATCAATATTTAGAGTATTTAAAATCAATGGAAGAAATAGATTTAGAAATTACTTCTGAATTTATCGTTATTGCAGCAACACTTATTGAAATTAAATCTAAAACCCTGCTTCCTAAAGTGAAAAATGATGAAAATGCTGTGGATCTGGAAGAAAATGATCCTAGAAAAGAGCTTGTTCAAAAATTGCTGGAATATAAAAAATATAAAGCTGTATCCGGTTATTTTAAGGAGAAGATGGAAGAAAACGGAGTGACATTTAGTAAGAAACCTGAAATTATTGTGGAAAATAAAACAGAGAATAACCTGGAGGAGATTTTAAGAAATATTACCATATTAAAGCTCTATTATGTTTACAATGACTTAATGAATAAATATAAGAATCGAATGAATGATAATATTAATATAGATAAGGGAATAGCAATTGATAGGTATAAAATTGAAGATAAGATGATCTCCATTCAGGACAAAATTAGAATATCAAAAAACACAAGTTTTTCAAAAATAGTTGATGAATGTGAAACAAAAATGGAAGTGATTGTTTCCTTCCTTGCATTGTTGGAATTAATAAAGTTAAAGGTTGCAAAGGTAACTCAAGATAGCAACTTTAAGGAAATTTTTATAGAGGGGATTAGCATAAATGAAGAGCACTAATATTGACCAAATTAAAATTGAAGAATTTTCAAATAAAGATATATATTTTTCTATTATCGAATCTTTACTGTTTGCAAGTGGTGAACCTCTTAAAGTTGAGGATATAGGAGATATAATTGAATGCAGTATTCCTTTTACCAAAGATTTATTAAATTATATGATTCTACGATATTCACAGGATGATAGGGGTATAAAATTAATTAATGTAAATAATACTTATCAATTAGTTACTAAACCAAGAAATTCTGAGTATGTGCAAAAGTTATTAAAAACCAATGTTAGACAATCATTGTCACAGGCAGCATTAGAAACATTATCTATAATTGCATATAAACAACCTATTACAAGGATTGAAATTGATGAAATAAGAGGTGTAAAAAGTGATAGGGCAGTTCTTACCCTAAGCGAAAAGAACTTGATTAGAGAAACAGGAAGAATGGATGTGCCTGGAAGACCTATCCTTTATTCAACAACTGATGAATTTTTAAAATTCTTCGGATTAGAAAATTTAAATCAAATGCCTCAGCTGGAGGCTTTAATAGACAAATATGGTGAGGAAGAAGGGGATTAATCTCCCTCTTCTTCAATAGCAACTGTACCTTCTGCATAAGATGTCTGATTTTCCTTGTCTTTATTATTTTTTTTATTGCAATTTTTGCTATCTTTATTATTAAAGAAGCCTTTCAACATATCAATGATTTGAGGTATACTGTCTACAATTCTGTCATAAGTGTTATCTTGGTCTACTGATAATACTCTAACAGTATCCTGCTTTATAACTAAGAATGCCACAGGCTTAACACTGACACCGGCACCACTTCCGCCTCCAAATGGATACTTCAGACTTCCATTGTTAGCTTTTCCATTAAATTCACTTCCGCCAGATGCAAATCCAAATGAAACTTTAGATAATGGAATAATTATTGTACCGTCTTTAGATTCCACTGGATCCCCAACAATGGTATTAACATCAACCATTTCTTTAATATTTTCCATAGTTGATTTCATTAGATTTTCTATAGGATGACTGTTTTCCATTTTTATACCCTCCAATATTAAATATTTTAAAAATTAATCAGTATTAACTTTTTTAGTGTTAAAGTACACTGATAGAATTAAAAAGATTATACAAATAACATTTACTATATTTAATAGAAATATACTATTTATTTCTAAATTAAATATAGTTTTATTGAAATGTGGTTTAACGCTGAAATTATACTTTTTTATATTTAAAAAAATTGATAGAAATTTATATAGCAATGGGGAAATACTATAGATAAAACCATAAAATAAACCAGTTGCAGCAGCATCATCAAACCCATAATCCATATGTACTGTAAAGTAGTAGTATGGTTTTACAGGGTTTTTATTAAACTTACGCAATAATTTAATTATTGAAATATTCCTCATGTTTATTCTTTTTCTTACTATATTCTCTTCAGTATACTTTTTTATATTTTTACTAATATCTATCTTAAATCTGTAAATATATAAATAAAGATTTGTATTGAAAAGCTTAAATTTTACCTTAATTGGCAAGGGCACAAGCAATAAAACAACTAAAATAATTAAGAATACTTTCATAAGTATAATTCCTCCAAAGCACATGGATTTGCATAATTACCATTTTATAGTATTACCAATTAGATAAAAAATATAATATTGGAGAAAAGTATCAGTATTAATTAAAAAATATTGCAAAAAATAATACAGACATTAAAAAAATATATTTGAAAGAGGGTAATTTTACAGAATGAAAATGAAAAAAACCGCAATTTTAATGCTTACAATCATTTTTATAATAGCCAGTTTTCACGTTGTAAGTGCTGATGATTTAACTAATGATAAAATTCCCTATATAAATGCAAAATGTGCAATTGCCATGGATAGTAAAACTAAGATATCTTTATTAGAAAAAAACTCTCATATGACTGTTCCAATTGCAAGCACAACTAAAATAATGACTATTTTGGTGGCATTAAAATATGGAGATTTAAATAAATTAATTGAGATATCAGATAAAGCTGCTGGCATAAGAGGATCTACGGTTGGTTACAGAAAAGGCGAACGTGTTTCCTTAAAAGAATTATTATATGGATTAATGCTGAGATCTGGTAATGATGCAGCTATCGCCATTTCAGAGGGAATGTGCGGCAGTGTAGATGAATTTGTAAATTTAATGAATGAATATGCTGTTTCTCTAGGACTTGCAAACACTCATTTTGAATCACCACATGGGTTGGACAGCTTAAATCATTATTCCACTGCATATGATTTAGCATATCTTACATGCATGGCAAAGCAGTACGATTTATTTAATGATATAGTTTCTTCTAAAGACGTAGAAGCTTCAAAGTATGGATTTACAAGAAGCTATCATAATATAAATAAAATATTATGGCAGCTTCAAGGTGCTAATGGTGTGAAAACCGGATTCACAGGTGGAGCAGGAAAGTGTCTGGTAACATCTGTAGATGTAAAAGGCCATGACGTGGTTATAGTGGTGCTGAACAGCACACCTCGCTGGAAGGAAACAACAAAGATATATGACTATGTAGTAAAAAATTATGAATATAAAAAAATTATTGCAAAGGATCAAAAAATGGGTGAAATATTTACTAAAAGAGGTGTTATTAAACTTCAGTCAAGCAGTGATATAGTGCTTCCAGTAAAAGATTGCGATAATTTAAATGTTGTAATAAAAAAACCAGCCAAAATTGATTCAACAGTAAATAAGGGTGACAATATAGGTAAAGTATGCATATACTGCAACGAAAAATTATTGATTAATTCCTCTTTAACTGCAAGTAATACTGTTAAAGTTTATGAATTCAACCCATTTAAATGGTTTAAATAAATAATAAATATAAAAATGCTGATGAAATAACAGCATTTTTTTTGTAACAAAATTTAATCGTTAAGATACTTTAATAGTAGATAACTTTACTGAGATTTTAAAAGTCACTAATGTTTTGGAGGTAAAACATGAACTATGAAATTAGAGATTGCATTGATGCTGGAACAGAATATTGTCCATGTCATTTGGCCGAGAGCGGTGATTGCATTTTATGTTCTCAATTGTGCGGGAAAAGTTTTTGTGACTGCGTTAATTGGAAAGGAGTCTGCATTTATCAAGAATATTTCTGGAATGGAAACAAGGCAAAGGGAGAAAGAAAAAGTTTTTTATGCAACATAGTAAAAAAAGTGATCATTAACGATTCCTATTTTATGTTTCATATAAGTGTAACCCATAAAATGGCCCAGGATTTAGTACATCCGGGCAGCTATATATTCTTAAGAAAAGAAAATACTATAGCATTTTATGATACACCAATTTCTGTTATGGATGTAGATTTAGAGGAAAATATTATTAAAGTGGTTATTGAAGGTAAAGGAATAAAAACAAAGGAACTATGGAGTCTAAAGGAAAATGACAAGGTTTTATTAAGGGGTCCATATTGGAATGGAGTGTTGGGTCTAAAAAATATATATAAATGCAGAGACAGTAATGTATTACTTATAGCAAGAGGAATAGGTCAGGCTCCATTAATTCCAGTTATGAAAAAGTTATACTCTAATGGAAATAATATTTTTGTTATTTTAGATACAGTTAACTATAATGATACTTTTATACAAGAGTATTTAAATATGTGCAGTGCAAAAGTAATGAAGGTACCTATATTAACTAAAGGAGAACTTACAGAAGAATTTAAAAAATTATTAAATGAAAATATTAATAAAGAAAATATTAAGCTTATCCATGTAGATGCTCAAGATATTATTATTTATGAGCTGTTGGAATTTATAGAAAATAATGAAGTTAAGATAACCTGCTGTAATAATGCAAAAATGTGCTGTGGAGAGGGCATTTGCGGAACTTGCAGCGTAAGATATAAAGGTCACGTGGTTAAGAGATTATGTAAACTTCAAACAGAGCCTGAATACATTTTTAAGGATAGAAGATTAATATAAAAATGGGAGGATTTATTTCTATGAAAGTTATTGTAATTGGTGGTGGATGGGCAGGATGCTCAGCAGCTTTAGTGGCTAAAAAAGCTGGTGCACAGGTTAGCATTTATGAGAAAACTGATTTGCTTCTTGGTCTTGGCAACGTGGGCGGTATAATGAGAAACAATGGAAGATATACTGCTGCTGAGGAACTTTTAGCACTTGGAGGAGGAGATTTAATAAATATAACTGATGCCAACAGTACACATAAGAATATTAATTTCCCAGCCCATGAGCATGCTTGGCTTTATAATGTAAATAGAATTGAACCAGAAGTAAGAAAGTACATTAAAAGCCAGGGTATAGAACTTAATTTTATAAAAAGAGTTATAGATGTAAAAAAGGAAAAAAGTAAAATACTTGGCATTTATCTTTCTGACGGAACTTATGTTGAAGGAGATGTATTCATAGAAACCACAGGTTCTACAGGCCCAATGGGAAACTGCTTAAAGTATGGCAATGGATGTTCTATGTGCATATTAAGATGTCCATCATTTGGACCAAGAATAAGCTTAAGTGCAAGAGCTGGAGTGGATGATCTGCAGGGTGAAAGGGAAGATGATGTTTTTGGTGCTATGAGTGGATCCTGTAAATTGGCAAAGGAAACATTATCTAAAGAAATAGTTCAGGAACTAGAGGAAAAAGGCGTTGTTGTAATAAAGGTACCTGCAGAGGATGTTAATTTTGATAAACTTAAACAAAAAGTATGCCAGCAGTATGCCTTGAAGGAATTTGCAGAGAATATAATTCTCTTGGATACAGGTCATGCAAAGCTCATGACATCATATTATCCTCTGGAGAAATTAAGAAAAATTCCAGGCCTTGAATACGTTAAGTATGTAGATCCATATGCCGGAGGAAAGGGAAACTCTATTAGATACCTGTCAGTAGCACCTAGAACCAATGATATGAAGGTTACTGGGCTGGATAACCTGTTCTGTGCCGGAGAAAAGGCAGGACTTTTTGTTGGACATACTGAAGCTATGTGTACTGGTGCTTTAGCTGGACACAATGCTGTGAGAAGTGCCCTAGGAATGCCTCTGTTGATTTTGCCTAAGGCCACAGCCATTGGAGATATTATAAGCTATGCTAATTATATGATGATGACTAAGGAAGGCAGAAGAAATAGATATACCTTTGCAGGTGCTGAATATTTTAAGAGAATGAAGAGAAACGGTTTATATTCTATTAATAATGAGGAAATAAAAAACAGAATAGCAAAGTTAAATTTGACAAATATAATGGCAGAACAGCTAGTATAGATATTAGTTCCTAATTAATTATATACTTCATATTATATTATAATCATTATAATATATTGGGGGTAAGAATGTTATCAGATAGTGAATTCGTAAGACAATCCTTGGAATTAAATTTATTTTTTATGCGAATAGCAAAGGAGCACTCTATTTTTTTAGAGGCAGGGTTTACCGCAAGAGATCGTACATTTATAGAACAATCAGAAATGCTAAAGAATATATTCACGCAATTGATTATAGAAACAATCAGAATGTCTGAAGGCATAATCAGTGCTGAAACAGCAAGCTCGGGAGAACTTGTAACAGATTTAACGTTAACAGCTGAAAGAGAAACTCAATTTTATACCGATATTAAAATCGATTCAACTATAACTACAATGGAAGCTTCATTAGCTTTTGCAAGCCCTAGGCAGATTACTACGAACACAGTAAGACAGGTGCAGGACTTAAACAATAGAGCAATTATAGCCGCTGAACAGATTGCAGCATTTAAGAGCAATTTACTGCAGAATGTATTATCCTGTAGAATGTTCACAACAAATTATCCTTTGCTTATTGACCATATTTTAAGAGAAGCCAAGTTTTATTTAAGAATGCTTAGAATACTGCAAAGCAGACGGGAATTTGATATAGTAAAAGAGGCAGCTTACCAGGAGACCTTCTGGAACAGGATCATGGCTGAACACTCAAAATTTATTAGAGGATTGCTTGATCCAACTGAGGGTAAGCTATTTGACACTGCAAATGACTTTGGTGAAAGATTTGATGCCCTTACTGAGGAGGGAAAAAATTTATCAAAAGATCTAGGATTGCTACCTTCGCTGACGGATAAGAGCCTTAAAAACACTGTTGGGATTAGAGACTTTAAAAAGCAGGGTACTGAAGGTATTATACAGTGTAAGATAAGATCAATTGCTTTCCCTCTTCTTGGTGATCATGTAGTTCGTGAGGCAAATCATTATATTAGGATGCTAAAGAATTTTAAACAGTATAATATGAAATAGCAAAAAAATACCATATAAATGGAAAGAGGGAACACTATATTTAAATAGAGTTCTCTCTTTACTTTATTTTTTAAAATTCAGTAAATATTTGTACTAATCTTCTTCTACTTCTTCCTCTGCTAATTCTCCAACTACTACATCACGCTTTGTTTCTTTACCAGTAGCTTTGTTTGTAATTACAGTATTAAATCTTATACAGCCTTCGTTTTCATCAAGATAAGATTTTACACTAATATCACCCTCGTCTACAGTAATTCCCTGGAGAAGCTTTTCAGGATGATCAAATGTTAGCGGTTCATGAAAAACTCTTTCATCCATATTTATCACCTCACAATGTTATTTTTAGCAATAATACTGCTTTTTAAACATTATACTTTTTACATTAAAAGGATATATGTGGATTATTGCTAACAATTTTTTAGCATATTAATTAAAGTTTTGAGAAGAATAATAATAATCTATTTTGTAGGAGGGATTGTAAATGAGAGAAGGTATAATACCAACAGTTCTAGGTGGTGCGGTAACAGCGACAGGGGCATATTTAAGAGGAAGAGAATTGTCAAAAAAAGGAATAAGGAGAAAGGACATAGTTCCTATGGTAGAAACTGCTGTAATTGGATTTGGATTAGCTCACATTTTACTTGGAAGCATTGATTTAGTTCAACATAGGAGATAATATGGTAAGGACTTAGTCCTTACCATATTTTTTATAAATAGATTATTAATTAATTTGCAAATTTTATTATATTTTAGTATACTTACTTAGATAGGGGTTTTTTACAATATATTTAAGTGGTATTATATAATTTAAAATAAAGCGAGCATATGTGACAAAATATTAATGAAAGGATGTTTAATATGATTGACAGAAACACAATAAAAATTAAAACAGTTAAATTTAAGGAGAACACACAAGCAGAAATAGGTGTAAAAATGGAATTAACTCCTGAAAAGGAATATGAGCTAATAAGCTCCAAGATCATTACTCAAACATATTCAAGCCCTGCTTGCAGCAACGTTTTAATATATACAATAAAGGATGACAATGGAGAAATCAATGAATTCCCAAGTTTTGTATTTTACAAAGATTAATTAATACATAATATAGAAAGCACTGTTTTATGATAAACAGTGCTTTAATATTTCCATTTTGTTACTGAAAAGAATCTGTAATTTTAAATTTACTATTTGTAGAGTAATCATTTATTCTTTTCAAAACTCTATCTTTGGAAGAACCTATAAGGGGAGTTGGACAATAATCATTAATATAATTTACTGATGATATGCTGAAAGGTACAGCTCTTACTTCATATTTAATGATATTTACTGAATCTGCAGTAAATTTTGCCTGGAATATAAAGGTATCCTTATCTGTAGGGTTAATATTTCCTCCAAAACAAAAGTTACCTAAGCTGTAGCAAATATATTTATCCTTGTACTTTTCAATACCTTCAATTACATGAGGATGATGTCCTAAAACTAAGTCTGCACCTTCATCAATGGCAAAATGAGCAAGATTTTTTTGGGTTGAATTTGGGAAATAGCTGTTTTCATCACCCCAATGAAAACTTACTATTACAACACAATTATTATTCTTTAAGTTTTCAATATCTTTTTTGATTTTATTCTTAATATTTGAGCTGTTATTCCAGCCTGTGTAACCAAGAAATCCAAATTTCACACCTTTTATTTCCTTAATCCACACAGTACCTTCACCAAAATAATTTATATTTTTATTTTTTAATGCATTTAGGGTATCGGTAAAGCCTTTATCCAGGTAGTCATAAATATGATTATTTGAGATGTTAACTGCTTCGATTGAACCTAGTGATAAAGCTGAAGCAAAACTGGCAGGTGCCTTAAATCTATATTGTTTATCAGCAGGAGTATTGGAGTCAGTGAAAGTTGTTTCCAGATTTACAACAGTAATGTCATCTTCTTTAAAAAAGGGTAATGCATTCTTAAAAAGGTAGGAAAAATCATTATTATTATTCATCACTACTGCAGGCAGTGAAGTATCTCTATTAAAGGATAAGTCTGTACCTATAGTACAATCACCTGCAGCGCTAAGTATAATCTCAGCCTTTTCTAGTTTCTTTTGCTGCTGAGCAGTACTATCATTAATTGGTTTATTTTCTTTTAATACAGGCTTATTGTTTGTCAAATTATAATTAACATTATTTTTCTTTGAAATGCTGACTGTTTTATGATATGAAAAAATTAAGGCAAATGTAAAAATAGCAATAAGAAACAAAGACGCAAATAATATTCTTATATATTTTTTTTTATTTTCTCTATTTCTGAACATTCTAGTATGTTTTTCTCTAGAATTCAATAAATTCACCTCCATTTAAAATACTGATAAGGTAATTATATTATGTAAAAAAGTAAACCACAAGTAAAAGTAAAATATTACCTGGGAAATATAACTAAATTTAATATTATTTAAGGAAATATTTATAAATATATGATAAAATCAAATTATATAATGGGTGATAGTATACTATTTATTTATTCAATTATTATAGTATTGTTATATTTATTAAAATAATGGAATACTAATTTATGAATAGTTATTAATTTTATCACTTTTAAGGAGGTAGATTATGTGTTAAATTATGGTATAAGAGATATTAAGGGATTTGAAAATAGCATTATTTTAAAAGATGTAAAAGTTAATGCTAATATTTGTGGAGAATTTGGAGAAATTACAATAAATCAAATTTATGAGAATGTTGGAAACAGCTTTGTTGAAGGTACATATATTTTTCCCATTCCTGAAACTGCAGTGATTTCTAGTTTAGAAGCGGACTTCGGTGGAAGAATATTAAAAACCTTAATTGATGAAAAAGACAAGGTATTTAAAGTATATAATAATGCTAGGGAAATAGGCGAAAGAACATTTGCCTTGGATGAAATAGCACCACATTTATATCAAATATCAATAGGAAAAATAATTCCTGGTGAAAAGGTAAATATAAAGCTTTCATATATTGATGAGCTTAAATATAGTGATAAAGCATTTAAATTATCTATTCCTGCCATAAGAGAGCCCGAGGATATTGAAGGCGGAAAAATTAAAAAAGTTATAAATAAAGCTTTAAGAAGATCAATAAATAAAAGTGTGAACTATAGCTTCAAACTAAATATTATAGTTGAGTCACTATGCAGGCTCAGCTTTGATTCCCCATCTCATTATATTAAAGTTGAACGAGAGGGAGATAATATTGCAAAAATAACACTAGATGAGGAATTTGAATATTATGACGAGGATTTTGTACTCTTGCTTAAAGAAACAGAAGATGAAGAAGCCAGTGGAATGATTTATGAATATAAGGAGAATAATGAAAGGAAAAGCATTATATACTTAAGGCTGGTACCAAAATTAGATGCCATTGAAGAGGATAAAAATGAACAATACATCTTTTTAATAGATATTTCAGACACAATGGAGGGGGAAAAATTAGAAGAAGCTAAAAATGCACTTCAGCTTTGCATTAGAAATTTAAGCAAAGGAGATACTTTTGATATTGTAGCTATGGGTGACACTTTAAAATATTTCTCTGAGGAAGGTGTGGCCCAGTTTAATTCTGAAACCTTGAGAAGTGCTTCAAAGTGGATTGACCAATTGACTACAGAAAGTGATGCAGATATTTTTGGCGCAATAAAATATAGTTTGGAAAATGAAGGCCAGGGAAATACAATACTTATATTTACTGATGACGAAATAGATGAAGAAGAGGAATTGCTGGAATATGTGAGAAAAAACCTTAATAATAATAGAATATTTTGCTTTGGAATTGACTCTTCAGTTAACAGCTATTTTTTAAATAAACTAGCTCACGAAAGCTATGGTAAGGCTGAGTTTATTTTCAGCGGAGAGAGAATCGAACCTAAAGTATTGAGGCAGTTTACTAGAATTGAAAATCCTGAAATTGATGACATAAAAATTAATTGGGGAGATTTGAAGATTGATGAAACATATCCAAGAACTATCGATTATATCTATGATAGGGAACCTTTCTCTATTTTTGCAAGAGCAGCTGGAGAAGTTCAGGGAGAGATAATTATCACAGGTGTAGTAGGAGATAAACCTTATGTGAAAAAGGTGGATTTAGATAATTTCAACACTGAAGATAATGCAAATTTAATACAAAAGGTATGGGCAAGAAAAAGAATTAAATCGTTAGAAATGAACATGATTTCTGAAAGAGGAGAAATCAAAGAAGCTATGAGAAGAAAGGTAGTTGAAATCTCTAAAAAATATAATATTATCAGTTTAGAAACTTCATTCTTATTAGTTGAAGAAAGAGAAGAAAAGGTATTGGGAATTGGACTTAAAAATATTATTCCGCTAAAAGTAAATGAGAAAAACTTATCAAATGATATTGTTGAAAATATCAGAGATGCTACCCTTAATGAACCATCATTTTTATATAAAACTCACAAAAAAAATAATAATAAATATAAAGATGATACGGATTATTTAGATAAAAAATACCCAAGAGAAAAGATATTAAGAATACTTGCCAAAAATCAATTTGCGGATGGTTCATTTGTGGATAATGAAGATTACAGTGCTAAGGATAAAATAGAGACCACAGCCATGAGCATTATTGCATTTACCTGTGGTGAAGAGGATATAACTATTTATGTAAATCAATTAAATAAATCTATAGAGTTTTTATTAAATTGTCTCAATAGCAATAATGAGGATTATGTGGATAACCTGAATAATTTAATTATGCTTTCACTTGAAATTTCATTGGATAAAGAAATAATCAAATTAAAAAATAAAAATAATGTTATAGATGCTATAAATAATTTATATGATAAATTAAATCCAGAAGCTATTGAGAATTGGCTTGATAAATCTATATCCAAAAGGGATATTATTTCATTATTTAAGCTTTCTAATGATGGCAAATCCATTGAAGAGGATATAATAATAAGTAATGAAAATTCATCCATATTTAGTTTGGCTAAGCTAGGAGTTTTAGAAACACTATAAAATTAGAAATGAGGATTATTAAATCCTCATTTTTATTTAAATCAATAAATTTCATAAATACTTAATATTAAATTATAAGAGTTCTATATGTTCTAAAGTTTTATATGAGCAAATAAAATACTATAAAGACATTTCAAATCTGATTATATCAATTTTATGGAGGGTATATATGGATTTTAAAGACATTATAGAGAAGGATAGGGAAAAAAGAAAGTCTGATAAATTTGAAATAACTTTCTTAGAATACTTAGATATGTTAAAAAATGATAAAAACATCAGCATGCTGGCACACCAAAGAATCTTCAACCTAATTATGAATGAAGGTGTGGAAATACAAAATCCAGAAGAAAACCCACGTATAAGAAAAATATATGGAAATGAAACTATAAAAAAATATAATTTCTTTAGAGAAGACTTTTTTGGTATTGATATGACTTTAATGAAAATAGTTAATTTCTTTTACTCTGCTTCAATGAAGGGAGAAGAGTCAAGGCAAATTTTATATTTAGTTGGACCTGTTGGATCTGGAAAATCATCTATTGTTGAATCAATTAAAAAGGCATTGGAAAAAAGTGATCCAATATATGCATTGAGGGGGTGCCCAATGCGTGAGGAACCACTTCATCTTATACCGAAGCACTTAAGAAAAACATTTGAAGAAAATTTAGGAGTTCAAATTGAAGGAGACTTATGCCCTATATGTAGAAGCAGATTAAGAACGGAATACAACGGGGAATTTGAAAAGTTTCCCATTATAAAAACAGATTTTTCAATTAGGTCAAGAAAGGGAATTGGAGTTGTACCCCCAGTTGATCCTAATAATCAAGATGCTTCAGTATTAGTAGGATCTGTAGATATTTCCAAAATGGATTTATATGCAGAGGATGACCCAAGAATCTTTTCTTTAAACGGAGCATTCAATGTTGGCAACAGAGGAACTGTGGAATTTATCGAGGTTTTTAAAAATGATGTAGAGTATCTGCATACAATTATTACCGCTACTCAGGAAAAATCTATACCATCCCCAGGAAAGGGATCCATGATATATTTTGATGGTGCCATTATTGCACATTCCAATGAGGCAGAATGGAACAAGTTTAAAGCTGATCATACAAATGAGGCAATTTTAGATAGAATAGTAAAGGTTGAGGTTCCATATTGCCTAGAGTTAAATGAGGAAACAAAAATATATGAAAAGATATTAAAGAAAAGTAATTATAAATCCCATATTGCTCCTCATACTATCGAAATTGCAGCCATGTTTGCTATATTAACCAGATTATTTCCATCTAACAAGGTTGATCTTTTTACTAAATTGAAAATTTATAATGGTGAAGACATTGTAGAAAAAGGAACTACTAAAAAAATAGATATTACCGAGTTAAGAGAGGAAGCAGGAGTAAGAGAAGGAATGGAAGGCATATCTACCAGATTTATCATAAAAGCTATAGATAATGCCTTATCAGAATCAAGTTTTAATTGTATTAATCCATTAAGTGTAATGGAAAGCCTAATAAAATCGGTTAAAAATATGGATCTCCAGGATGACATAAAAAAGAAATACACTGCTTTACTGCAGGATACAATCAGAAAGGAATATAATAAAATACTTGAAAAGGAGATTACAAAGGCGTTTATCATCAGTTTTAGAGAGCAGGCAGAAAGCCTTTTTAATAATTATTTAGATCATGCAGAAGCATTTGTAAATTTAACTAAAATAAAGGATACATCAACAGGTGAACAGCTGGAACCAGATGAAAAGTTTATGAGATCTATAGAGGAGCAAATAGGAATTTCGGAAGGTTCATCTAAAGGATTTAGAAGTGATGTAACTTCATATATGTTTTATTTGGTAAGAAAAGGTGGAAAAATGGATTATACTTCCTATGAGCCTTTAAAAGAAGCAATTGAGAAAAAGCTAACTGCTTCAGTGAGAGAAATGTCTAGAATTATCACAAAATCTAAGGTTAGAGATAAAGAACAGAATAAAAAATATGATGTAATGGTTGAAGAGATGAAAAAGGTAGGATATTGTGATCACTGCTGTGATGTCATTTTAAAATATGCCGCAAATAACCTTTGGAAGGATTGATGTTATGGCAGTTTTTAGAGAATTTAATCCTATAAACCATGACAGGACAGCTGAAGATAAAAGAAGACATAGACAGCTGGTTGAGGATTCAATTAAGAAGAATATAGTAGATATATTATCTGAAGAAAGTATTATAGGTCAAACAAAAGATAAAAAGATAAAGATACCAATAAGAGGTTTAAAAGAATATGAATTTGTTTATGGGAAAAATAAAACTGGTGTGGGTAGTGGCAGTGGTGATGAAAAAAGAGGAGATATCTATAACATAGGACAGGATGGCAGCAGCGAAAAGGGTAATAATGGAGCAGGAAATGAAGAAGGAGAGGACATTTATGAAACAGAAATAACAATTGAAGAAATATTTGAATATTTTTTTGATGATTTAAATTTACCCAACCTGAATAAAAAGAAATTATCTGATATCATCAGCGAAGGTTCTAAAAAGAAAATGGGATTAAAAAACAAAGGTATTAGACCAAGGCTGGCGAAAAAGAGAACTGTAATTGAAAAGCTGAAAAGAAAACAGGGATATAAAAGGGCATTAAAAGAAAATGATTCAAAAAAAAATATTTATGGGTATAGTTTGGAAAGTGGGAGAATTGTTGAAAGATTCCCTTTTAAAGAGGATGATTTAAAATACTATAAGGTTAAGCCAAAAGTAAAGAAGGAATATAATGCTGTGATTTTTTGTATTATGGATACATCTGCCTCAATGGATCAAAATAAAAAGTACCTGGCAAGATCATTTTTCTTCATGCTTTATCAATTTGTGAAATTAAAATACACAAATGTGGAAGTGGTTTTTATTGCTCATTCAACTGTTGCTAAAATTGTATCTGAAAATGAGTTTTTTCATAAGGTTGAATCAGGAGGAACGTATATTTCCAGCGGATATATTAAAGCTTTGGAAATAATAAATGAAAAATACAACCCACAAATATGGAATATATATTCTTTTCATGTAAGTGACGGAGATAATTGGAGTGAAGATAATGACAAGGCAATAAATGCAGCCAAAGAGCTATGCAAATTTTGCAATTTGTTTGGATATGCTGAAATAATGACCTATGGATACACCAGTACAATTAAAAAAAGATACCTAAGCGAAATTAAAATGGATAATTTTGTACCGGTAACAATGCAAAAGAAAGAGGACATGTGGAGTGCTTTGAAGGAAATGTTAAGAAATGAAATAAAATCCTCATACAGCTAAATAATGAAGAACAGATTCTATAGTAATTTTATAAAACGGGGTAGGTGTTGAAATGGATTATACTATTTTGGATTTAGAAAAATGGAATAATGATATAGAGAAAATAGCAAAAGACCAGGGATTAGATTACTACCCACAGGAGTTTGAGATAATTAATTATAATGATATGCTGGCTTATGAGGTTTACGTGGGAATGCCTACAAGATACCCACATTGGAGTTTTGGCAAGGCCTTTGAAAAACTTAAAACTTTATATAGTTACAATCTTACGGGTTTGCCATATGAAATGGTAATTAACTCAAATCCATGCATAGCCTATTTAATGAAAGACAATACATTATTACTGCAAATATTAACAATTGCCCATGTTTATGGTCATAATGATTTTTTTAAGAATAACAGGCTATTTTCACTAGAAACCGATGCAAAATATACTTTGGAAGATTTCAAAAATCACGCCGATAGAATAAGAGAATATATTAATGATCCCAGCATAGGATATTTAGAGGTTGAAAAGATGTTAAATGCGGCCCACGCTCTTAGGTATCAGACTAAAAGGGCTGTAGGCATAAGAAAATTAACAGATGAAGAAGCTAAAAAGAAAATTTTAGAGGACTATAAAAATCAAGAACATAATAATAATTCAATATTTAAAAATGAAAATAAGCCCTTGCCAGATTTAAATAAAGTACCTTTAAAACCTGAGGAAGATATTTTATACTTTATTATTAAATATGGAGAATTAACTGAATGGCAAAAGAATATCGTGGAAATTGTAAGAGAAGAAACCGGATATTTTATTCCTCAGATAGAAACTAAAATTATGAATGAAGGATGGGCAAGTTATTGGCACTTTACTCTTCTGGATAAATTAGATTTGGAGCAAGGATTACATTTAGAATTTATTAAACGGCACAATGATGTAATAAGACCGTTAGAGGGAAATATAAATCCATATTATTTAGGATTCGAAATTTTCAAAGATATAGAAATGAAATATGGAAAAGAAAAATTATTTGAAGTTAGGCAAATGGAAAGAGATGAATCATTTTTAAGAAAATATTTATCAAAAGAGTTATGTGAAAAACTTAATTTATTCCAATATACAATTAAAGAAAGTCAGCTTATTGTAGATGAAGTAGCTGATGAAGAAGGATGGAAAATGATTAGGAATACATTAAGTAACAATTGTGGAATGGGAAGCATACCAAATATTAGAGTAATAGAAATGTCTAGATCAGATAAAACTTTAACCCTTCAGCATTTGTATGATGGAAGAGAACTTAAAATTAATTATGCCATAGAAACATTGAAATATATGGTAGACCTGTGGGGGCATAAAGTCATTTTAAAGACTAAATTAGATAAAAGAGATACGGAAATTGTTTGTGATGAAAATAAAAAAATTTCTTATACTAATAAGTGAGAGCTTATTAATAAGGTGCTGTGGTAATATAATAACAGCATCTTATTTTAATTAATTGTAAATATTTTTGCTTTTTAAAGGACTTACCAATAGTGTTATAGAATATATTAATTGTAGAATTTATAATTATATATTATAATAAGAGGACTTCGTGGGTTTATAGGTTGCTAGATAAAGGAGAGATTATGTTATGAAACCAGTAATATTAGTGGATGCCAGCTGTGATTTGCCGCTGGATTTTATTGAAAAAAATCATATTCCACATTTAGGATTGATATGCCATATTGACGACAGAGAATATGAGGATGATTTTGGAAAAACATTCACATACGATGAATTTTACGGTGAATTACGCAGAGGGAAAATGCCTTCTACTTCACAAATAAATTCTTTTAGATTTGAAGAGGAATTCAGAAAGTATGCAAAACAGGGGGCCCCGGTAATTTATCTTGCTATGTCATCTGCTCTCAGCGGTACATATAATTCAGCTGTGATGGCAAGAAAAATAATTTTAGAAGAATATAAAGATGCTGATATTACTATAATTGATACTAAAGGTGCGTCTATCGGTGAGGGAATTTTAGTTTACTATGCCTATGATATGCTTAATAAAGGCTATAGTAAAGATTCTATTGTTACCTGGGTACAGGAAAATATGTTAAGAATGAATTATTGGTTTGCAGTTTCAGATCTTGACCATTTAAAAAAAGGGGGGAGGATATCCTCTTCTGCTGCAATTGTTGGATCAATTCTTAATATTAATCCAATACTATGCATTTCAAAAGATGGCAGTTTAACACATGCTACAAACATCAGAGGAAGAAAAAAGGCAATGAAATTTTTAGTGGATAAATTTAAAGAGGAAGTGAATAAACCCCATGACACAATTGTTGCCATCAGCCATGGTGATTGTTCTGAGGAAGCCGAATACCTGGGAAAAATAATGAAAGAAGAATTTCACGTTAAGGAAGTTATTATCAATAAACTTGGACTAATTATGGGATCACATTGTGGTCAGGGAATGATATCTTTATGCTTTTTAGGCAGTGAAAACAGAAACTATTAAAATCCAGCTCTGCTGGATTTTTTTATTGGATTGATAACGTTTTGCATATAGTATATAATATTTGCTATATAAAACAGTTTAAATTGTTATTTTAACGGAGGTACTATGGAACAATATATAGGCAGGATTAAGCATAATTGGGAAGGTTTTATAGAAAGAGGGGAGACCCCTCTGAATATGAAAGAAGAAATCCTCAATTCATGGATTAGATGCAGGGAAAAAGGGTTAGATTATGAACAAGGTAAAATTGAAGTTATATCTCCTGATAAAATAGCCAAAATAAGAAGG
The DNA here is from genome assembly GCA_029256485.1 of Clostridiaceae bacterium. The sequence goes on along the minus strand of JAQSXU010000013.1, from coordinate 36,682 downwards.
GAGAATTCTGAACTTATTGGTATCTCAAGACCAATAATGAAAAGTCTGCAAAAAATTGTGGTTGGATCTGAATTTATTATTGCTTTGTCAGATAGGCAGGGACATATTATGGAGCTTATAGGGGATGAAAAAATAAGGGAAAATGTTGAAAAGCTGAATTTTAACTTAGGTGCTAATTGGTCTGAGGATTATGCAGGTACTAATGCAATTGGAACATCCCTGTTTTTAAACGAGCCAATTCAAATAGTAGGATCAGAACACTATTGTAGAAACAGGCATATTTTAACCTGCTCTGCCTGTATTATTCACAACGACAAAGGTGAAATTATAGGATGTTTAAATATGTCCGGTCACTATAGCAAAGCACATCCACACACATTAGGAATGGTTGTTTCTGCCGTGCACTCTATACAGAAACAAATGGCGTTAATTAAGTCCAGTAAGCTGTTAAACCTAACGTTCAATTCTATTTCTGATGGAATGATAATTACGGATGAAAATTTAAAAGTAAAAAATGCCAACAAAATGGCTGAGAAAATACTAAAATTAAGTAGATGTGAAATATTTAAATTAAATATTTCTAATACCCTAAAGGACAATGAATTTGGGAGTAAGGTTATGTATAACGAACAAGAATATCATAATTTTGATTGTGTATTTTATGTTAAGAACAGAAGAGTTAGATGCAGTATGAATGCATCTCCAATTTTGATTGGGAATACAGCTAAGGGAATAGTTATGACATTTATGGAAGAAGGATATGTTCATAAAGTAGTAAACAAAATCGCAGGATATTCAGCATCTTATACATTTGAAGATATAATAACAAATAACTATAATGTAAAAAAGACTATAGAATTTGCAAAAAGGGCTTCTCAGAGTGAATGCACCATATTACTTGAAGCTCCAAGCGGAACTGGTAAGGAAGTATTTGCTCAGGCAATTCATAATTATTCTTCCAGATCAGGTGGACCATTTGTTGCAGTAAATTGTGCTTCTTTGCCAAGAGAATTAGTGGAAAGCGAGTTATTTGGATATGAAAAGGGAGCTTTTACTGGGGCGTTAAGTGAAGGAAATCCAGGTAAGTTTGAATTAGCAAATGGAGGAAGCATATTTTTAGATGAAATAGGAGAGCTGCCTTTGGACATGCAGTCGAAGCTATTAAGAGTTTTGGACAATAAAAGTATAACAAGAATAGGCGGAACCTATGAAAAGAAATTAAATGTTAGAATAATTGCAGCAACAAATAGAAATCTTTCTGATGAAATTGAAAAAAGAAATTTTAGAAGTGACTTATATTATAGGCTGAATGTGATGAATATAAAACTATTAGCTTTGAAGGAAAGAAAAGATGACATTGAATCATTGGCTAATTATTTTATATACAAACTTAATTTGAAAAATCCTAATAATTATAAATCTTTAAGCTTAGAGTACGTTGAACATTTAAAAAATTACGATTGGCCGGGAAACATTAGGGAGCTAAGAAATGTTGTAGAAAGAGCTTATTATCTTTGTGAAAAAAGCACCATAGATGAAGATGAATTTAATGAAAGTTATGTAGTTAAAACCAATTCAAAAGAGAGCAAAAATACTCTTTTAACTATGGATGATATTGAAAAAAACAGTATTATAAAAACATTGGATTGCTGTAATGGAAATATATTGGAAGCCTGTGAAAAATTAAATATCAGCAGAGCAACCATTTATAGAAAAATTAAAAAATATAATATAAAACTATAATAAATCTCAAAATGAGATGTTAACATAATAACAATCTCATTTTGAGAGTGACAATTGTTTCACAATGAGAAAATTTATTTTTTTTACATTGAATTTACTTGTGTTGTATATTGGCATAGTAATTGCTACATAATAATACGTAAACAAATAAATTTTTTATTACTTAAGGAGGAGTTATTATGTCAAGATTTACATTACCAAGAGATATTTATTTTGGGGAAAATAGCTTGGAACACTTAAAAGATCTTAAAGGGAAAAAAGCTGTTGTAGTAGTTGGCGGCGGCTCAATGAAAAGGTTTGGATTTTTAGATAAAGTTGAAGAATACTTAAAAGAAGCTGGAATAGAAGTAAAGTTAATAGAAGGAGTAGAACCAGATCCATCAGTAGAAACAGTTATGAATGGTGCAAAAGTAATGAGAGAATTTGGACCAGACTGGATTGTATCAATAGGTGGAGGATCTCCAATAGATGCTGCTAAAGCTATGTGGATATTCTATGAATACCCAGAATTCACATTTGAAAAGGCTGTTATTCCATTTGGAATTCCAGATTTAAGACAAAAAGCTAAATTTGTAGCAATTCCATCAACAAGTGGAACGGCTACAGAAGTTACTGCTTTCTCAGTAATAACTGATTATAAAGCAAAAATAAAATATCCTTTAGCTGATTTTAATTTAACTCCAGATGTAGCAATAATTGATCCTGCATTGGCTCAAACTATGCCTGCAAAATTAACAGCACATACAGGTATGGACGCTCTTACACATGCTATTGAAGCTTATGTAGCTGGATTAAAATCCGACTTTAGTGATCCTCTTGCAATGCATGCAATTGAAATGATCAAAGACGAATTACTTAAATCATATGAAGGAGATAAGGAAGCAAGAAATAAAATGCATATTGCTCAGTGCTTAGCTGGAATGGCATTTTCAAATGCATTGCTTGGAATAACACATAGTATGGCACATAAGACAGGTGCTGTATTCCATATTCCTCACGGATGTGCTAATGCTATCTTCTTACCATATGTAATAGACTTTAACAAAAAAGCATGTGGTGAAAGATATGCTGAAATAGCTAGAAGAATAGGGTTAAGCGGAAATACAACAGATGAACTAATTGATTCATTAACTTCTATGATTAAAGAAATGAATAAAAACATGAATATTCCATGTACTCTTAAAGAATATGGAATTTCAGAAGAAGATTTCAAAGCAAATCTTGATTTCGTTTCTCATAATGCTATTGCAGATGCTTGTACTGGATCAAATCCAAGACAAATAAATGAAGAAGAAATGAAAAAGTTATTCACTGCAATATATTATGGTGAAAAAGTTAACTTCTAGAACAATGATATAAATAAATAGAAAACTCTCTTAAAGTACAAGAGAGTTTTCTGTTGTATTATGCAATAGTTGGAATATATTACATAGTAATTTGTTTTTTTTAATATTATTTTATTATTGTATATTTAAAATAAATGTGCTAGATTTATTCTAGACAATGATATATTTTGGGGAGGTCAGCATATGTATAAAATATTAAAAAAGGAAATTGTGGCACCGAATATTTTTCTTATGGATATAGAGGCACCTAGGGTAGCAAAAAGTGCAAAACCTGGACAGTTCATAATTTTAAGAATTCATGAAAAAGGTGAAAGAATACCATTAACAATTTGTGATTTCGATGAGAAAAAAGGAACAGTAACAATTGTTGTACAGGCGGTAGGAAGTTCTACAACAGAAATGCTAAATTTAAATCAAGGGGATTCTATTGTAGATTTTGTTGGACCTTTAGGAACTCCTTCAGAGTTCGTTCATGAAGATTTAGAAACTTTGAAAACGAAAAACATTATGTTTGTAGCAGGCGGCGTTGGAGCAGCACCAGTATATCCACAGGTTAAATGGTTAAGAGAAAGAGATGTTCATGTAGAAGTAATTATAGGTGGCAAAAGTAAAGATTATTTATTATTAGTAGATGAAATGAAAGCTATTGGAGCTGTAGTACATATAGCTACTGATGATGGTTCAGCTGGATATAAGGGACTTGTTACAGGACTTTTAAAAGAGCTTATAGATGCTGGAAATAACTACAGTGAAGTAGTAGCAATAGGACCAATGATAATGATGAAATTTGTAGCTAAACTTACAAAGGAATATAATCTTAAAACTATAGTAAGCTTAAATACTCTAATGGTAGACGGTACTGGTATGTGCGGAGCATGCAGAGTAACTGTAGGGGGAAAAACTAAGTTTACTTGTGTTGATGGACCAGAGTTTGATGCACATTTAGTAGACTTTGATGAAGCTATGAGAAGATCGGCTTTATACAAAAGTGAAGAGGGAAGATCGCTTCACAAAATCGAAGAAAAGAAAGAAGACCACGTGTGTAAATGCAATATTGGAACAGGAAGTGATAAATAATGGATAGAATGAAGAGAACACCAATAAGTGAACAAGACCCAAAGGTTAGAGCTAAAAACTTTAATGAAGTATGTCTTGGATATACAGAAGATGAAGCTGTACAGGAAGCTTCCAGATGTTTAAATTGTAAAAAACCTATGTGTGTTACACAGTGCCCTGTAACTATTCATATTCCTGAATTTATTCAATTTGTAAAAAATAAGGAATTTGAAAAAGCAGCAAAGGTTATTGCACAGTCATCAGCACTTCCTGCTGTTTGCGGAAGAGTATGTCCTCAAGAAAGCCAATGTGAAGGAAAATGCGTTCTTGGAATTAAAGGCGAAGCTGTAGCAATAGGTAAGCTAGAAAGATTCGTTGCAGATTGGTCAAGAGAAAATAATATAGACTTAAGTGAAAAACTACCTGCTAATAATAAAAAGGTAGCAGTAATTGGTTCAGGTCCTGCGGGACTTACTTGTGCAGGTGACTTGGCTAAACTTGGTTATGATGTAACAATATTTGAAGCACTTCATAAGGCAGGCGGAGTTTTAGTATATGGTATACCTGAATTTAGACTTCCTAAGGATACAGTAGTGGCTCATGAAATAGAAAATGTAAAAAAACTTGGAGTAAAGATTGAAACAAATGTAGTTATAGGAAGAACAGTTACAATTGATGAATTAGTTGAACAAGAAAAATTCGATGCTATATTTATTGGATCAGGTGCTGGATTGCCTAAGTTCATGGGTATTCCTGGAGAAAACTTAAATGGAGTATTTTCTGCTAATGAGTTTTTAACAAGAAACAACTTAATGAAGGCTTTCAAGGATGATTATGATACACCAATAAAAGTAGGAGCAAAAGTTGCTGTTGTAGGTGGAGGAAATGTAGCTATGGATGCTGCAAGAACTGCACTTAGACTAGGAGCAGAAGTTCATATAGTTTATAGAAGAAGTGAATCTGAATTACCAGCTAGAGTAGAAGAAGTACATCATGCAAAACAAGAGGGCGTAATTTTTGATCTTTTAGTTAATCCTGTGGAAGTACTTGGAGATGAAAAAGGCTGGGTTAAAGGAATGAAATGTGTAAGAATGGAACTTGGCGAGGCAGATGCATCAGGCAGAAGAAAACCAATTGAAGTTTCAGGTTCTGAATTTGTAATTGATGTAGACACAGTAATAATGTCTCTTGGAACATCGCCAAATCCATTAATTTCAACAACTACAAAAGGACTAGAAATAAATAAACGTAAATGTCTTGTAGCTGAAGAAGAAACAGGAGCAACCACTAAAACAGGAGTATATGCTGGTGGGGACGCTGTTACAGGCGCTGCAACAGTTATACTTGCTATGGGAGCAGGTAAAAAAGCTGCAAAAGCTATTGATGAATATTTAAAAAATAAGTAAAACACGGAGCTCGCTTTAAATTAGCGGGCTCTTTATTTTATATTAATTATAAGGGAAACTTTATTGCCATTTAAAACATGAACTTTATATGGAATACATAGACCAAATGAATTAATTATTCTTATAATCTCTATAGGATTATTAATTTGGTCTATATAGGTACCCAGCAGGGCTGTTTCCAAAGCACCAGGTATATTGTTCATATCCTTAGGAGATAGATTCCAGAAATAAGGAGATAAAATATTATAGTTAACAATTTTAGAACTCTTAATATTAATGTAATGTGAAATAGCACCTGTACTTGTATCCAAATAACTTGCTCCACAACAATTTGACTTTTCAGCAAAGCTGGTTGAGTATGTTGTTTTTCCACTGGTTAAATCACAAAGACGATTAATTAAATTTGCAATAAGCCTTGTTTCTAAAACTATGGCATTGATCCTATCCAGACAGGAATTCCCCAATTTATAATTTCCACTTAAAATCATTCTGGAAAGAGCACCAACTTCCATGGTATATCCATTATATCTTAGGGCTTTTATGAATGTGTAGGAACTAGACTTATTTAAGTTGATATCCATGGGATTATTATTTGGAAAAGGTAATTTTAAATTTTCCTTGAACCAGCTGTTATAAGTATCCTCTGAAATGTATTCAGTATTCAAATTCTCCAAATTGTTATCTATTAATACTCCAGGTTTTACATAAATAAAATCATCATAAAATTCATTGTTAAAAGCGCCGAAACTCATAAAATTACCTGTAGATGCACCTTTATGGTAATAATCTTTATAGTAATAAGATAATATATTTAAGTCCTCCATCATATATGATTCTATAAAGTTGTTTATGAAACTAATTAAAGACTTTAATTTAACAATTTTATCTCTGTCAGAAACACATATATTAAATACAGCTAAAATTTCATTAGTGATTTTAATGCATTTTATACTTTCTAAGTAATGATGATTTATTTTTTTATTTAAAGAATCTGATAATCTAAAATCCGAAGAATAAGGGCTAAAAATTGTAGGCACATTTGCAAGTTTAACATAATAAGGTACAGTGAACATATAAAAATGTCTAAAATGATGTTGTAGGAATTCCAAACCATGGATTATATCCCTTATGATATTAATATTAATATCAGGAGTAATCCCATAGGCATTTTCTAAGGCTATTGATGCTGCAATTGAATGAGTTTTGGAGCAAATACCATATATATTTTCTGTAAAACACATAAAAGCAGCTGGAGATTTATTTTTAAACATTGTTTTTAAATCCATATATGAATTATCACAGCATTTTGAATCAACAACTATGTGGTTATCTATGGTTACTTGTATTTCTATAGAATCGTCAAATGTAACTGAGTTGTTGAATTGTAATAGCTTCCCCATTGAAACCTCCAAATGTTGAAATTTATTTATATACTTTAGTGTATTATATGATACATACATATAAAATAATTCACAGCACTTTTAGAGATATAGGCGTATAATTTGTTGACAGAATGGTAAAATCCATTAAATGTTAATGTGTAAAGAATTTATTATGAATGCAAAGTTGTTTATAAAAGTAATATGGAAAATGAAAATTTACACAATGATGTAATGAACAGTTTCTACTCAGATAATGATTTTCACACTTTATATTATGGTGAAATAGTAAATTGTTATATTAAATAGTTTAAGGAACTCAGATATACTTTGGGCTTTTACTATGCGATAGGTGAGGTTTATCTTGATTTATTTAGTTTTTATTTTGTTTTTTATTTTATATGGATGTGCAAACTATTATGTTGGTTTAAAAGTGATGGAAATATTTAACACATTACTGCCTCATTTTAACATGTATATATATTGGATGATATTTGCTGTAATTTCATTATCATATATAATTGCTTCTGCAGAAAGAAATAGGCTAAGCAATGGTATGAATTATATATTTACTCTAATTGGTTCCTATTGGATGGCTGCCCTTATGTATTTTTTTATTTTTATTCTGTTAGCAGCAATAGGCATAGGAATTTTAAAATTATTTATTCACAGCAAAAAATTTACCCATATTGATATCTATATTAATATAGTCATACTAGCATTTACTGTAATAATTTTATTTATTGGAACTGTTAATGCAAGAAATCTAAAGGTTTCAGAGTACAAAGTAAATATTCATAAAACAGCAGCAAACAATTCCAGCATAAACGCTGTTATGGTTTCAGATGTACACCTGGGAACTTTAATTGGAAATAATAGATTAGAAAATCTAGTGAATGAAATTAACGGTGAAAGGCCGGATATTGTTTTTCTTTGCGGAGATTTAATTAATAACGATGTCAATGTATTTTTAAATAATAATATGGGAAAGATTTTGAAGAGAATAAAAAGCAAATACGGTGTTTATGGAGTATTAGGAAATCATGAATATTTTGGAGGAGATATTGAAAAAGTAAAATATGCTTATGAAAGTTCAAATATAAAGTTATTGATGGATGACAGCACATTAATAAATGATAGTTTTTATGTAGTTGGCAGAAATGATTATTCTCAAAAGAGAATTTCAGGCAAAGATAGAATGAGCATAACTTCACTGCTTAAGAATATTGACATGAACAAGCCTATTATTTTACTGGATCATCAACCCGTAGATATTAATCAGGTTAAATTGTCAGGGGTAGATTTACAGTTATCAGGGCACACTCACAAAGGACAGTTTTTTCCTAATAATCTAATTACACATAAATTATATGTAGATGACTATGGGTATTTAAATATTAAAGATTTTAATTTAATTGTATCAAGCGGATATGGGACCTGGGGACCTCCTATTAGAATTGGAAGCAATGAAGAAATAGTAAAAATAGATATAAAAATACTGGGGAAATAATATGAAAATCTGTATTAATTGTTGACAATTTTACTCTGATTTGATATTATTAATCTGAAATCAGAGTAAACTACTCAACAATGTTAGTAATATTTTTATAAGGAAGTGAAGAAATGAAGTTATCCACTAAAGGAAAATATGGAGTAAAAGCAATGGTAGAATTAGCTATACATTATGGTGAAGAACCACTTTCTATAAAAAGTATATCAGAAAAGCAAAATATATCTGAGTATTATTTGGAACAGCTATTTTCGCCTTTAAGAAAAGCTAAATTAATTAAAAGTGTCAGAGGTGCACAGGGCGGGTATTATTTAAGCAGACCTCCGGAAGAAATAACTGTGGAACAAATTATGGATGTACTTGAAGGACCAATAGAAATTTCTGAGTGTTTAGAAGAAAAAAGCTGTACCAATATAGGATCTTGTGCAACCAGATTACTCTGGGCAAGGTTGAAGGAAAGCATGGATAAAGTAATGGAATCAACTACTCTTTATGATATGGTTGAAGACTATAAAAGTATGAATTCTGATAAAATAAAAGGAGTGTAGATTATGGACAGAAAAGTATATATGGACTATGCAGCCACAACGTTTACAAGGCCAGAAGTATTAGAGGAGATGATGCCTTATTTTACTGAGGAATTTGGTAATCCTTCTTCGTTATATTCATTTTCAGACAAAACTAAAAAGGTAGTAGATTTAAGCAGGGAAAGAGTTGCGAAAGCCATTAATGCAGAAAAAAATGAAATATTTTTTACAGCTGGTGGATCAGAGGCAGATAACTGGGCTCTTAAGGGAATAGCTTATGCCCATATGAATAAAGGAAAACATATAATTACTACCTCAATTGAGCACCATGCTATAATTAATACAGGAAAATTTTTGGAAAAACAGGGATTTGAGGTTACATATTTGCCAGTAGATCAATATGGTATGGTACGTGTGGAAGATGTAGAAAAAGCAATAAGACCTGATACAATTTTAGTTTCTGTTATGTTTGCAAATAATGAAGTGGGAACTATACAGCCAATTAAGGAAATTGGAAAAGTATGCAGAGAACATAAGGTTTTATTTCACACAGATGCAGTTCAGGCAGTTACTCATGTTCCTATAGATGTTAAAGATATGAATATTGATCTTCTATCTATGGCAGGCCATAAGTTTTATGGGCCAAAAGGAATTGGAGCACTTTACATAAGAAAAGGAATTAAAATTGAAAATCTCATACATGGCGGCGGACAAGAAAGAGGGAAAAGAGCTAGTACAGAAAATATAGCAGGAATAGTGGGTATTGGAAAAGCTATTGAGCTGGCTTCAAATGAAATGGAAAATGAGAGCAAAAGATTAATTGCCTTAAGGGAAAAATTAATGAATGGAATAATAGAGAGAATTCCATATACAAAAATAAATGGATCAAAGGATATAAATAGAAGACTACCTGGAAATGCTAATTTCAGCTTTATTGGCATAGAAGGTGAAACACTATTGCTTGATTTAGACTTTGCTGGTATATATGCATCTACAGGAAGCGCGTGTGCTTCTGCATCTTTGGATCCTTCTCACGTGCTGCTTGCTATGGGATTAAAACATGAGGTTGCTCATGGTTCCTTAAGACTTACTTTGGGAGCAAAGAGTACAGAGGAAGATGTGAATTATGTTTTAGAAGTACTTCCAGATTTGGTGAAGAGAAGAAGAGAAATGTCCCCTCTTTGGGAAGATTTTCTAAAATTATCAGATAAAGATAAATCATTTGCAAAATAAAAGTTATAATTTTAATATGTTTTGATAGGAGATTGATTATATTATGATGTATAGTGAAAAAGTTATGGATCACTTTAGAAATCCAAGAAATGTAGGAGAAATAGAAGATGCTAATGGCATAGGTGAAGTTGGAAACCCACAATGCGGCGATATAATGAAAATATATATTAAAGTTGAAGATAATATAATTAAGGATGTAAAATTCAAAACCTTTGGATGCGGTTCAGCTATTGCTTCATCAAGTATGGCCACTGAATTAATAAAGGGTAAGAATTTAGAAGATGCATGGGAGTTGACAAATAAGGCTGTAGCAGAAGCTTTAGACGGACTTCCACCAGTTAAAATGCACTGCTCAGTGTTAGCTGAAGAAGCAATTCATAAGGCTATAAATGATTATAGAAAATCTGTAGGGTTAGAGGAATGGGCCACTAAAAACCATTCGGAAACTATTCATGAACATGTTCATGGCGAAAACTAAATAACAAATATCAAATAACAAACAAGATTTGTCTTGCTTTATGCAAAACCCTAAACTATGAGAAACCCCATGCTTAAAACATGGGGTTTCTCTTTTTAAATTATCCTTTAATCTTTTTTATTTAGTAATTTTAAAAAAGTTTGTTATATTTTTTCTCAAAACTGGAAAACTATATAAAAAGTATTAGATGGTGATAAATATTGTATAGGATGAAAGATTTTATTTTAATGGAAGTATTCAATGTTAATGGGAGAAAAATAGGCTATATTAAGGATATATTAATGGACTTCAATAAAAAAAAGGTTATGGGATTTAAAGTTTCTTCCAGTGGAATTTTTAGTAATAGTATAAACGTTTTGGCTGAAGATATTATTTCATTCAATAATGTAATGATTGTAAGTAGATTTAATAAAAACAAATACTTTAGCTTTAGTGAAATAAAAGGCTTAGATACTGTTGATACCTGTGGAAATATAATTGGTATGATTGAAGAATGCATTTTTAGTGAAAATGATCTTTCAATAACTGGATTGTTAATTTCCACCGGATTTTTTAATAATTTTATTAATGGAAAACTTGTAATCCCCATTTGTAATACTATTCTAGGAGATGACAATTTACTTAATTATAAACAGTGTGGTAAGTTTAATTTAAGGAGCATGCCGCATAAACTGTTCAAAGAAGATGGTGAAACTAAAATTGTTGAAGAACAGGAAACAAATTAAACTATTTTTAATATTTGCAGCCATTGCAGTTGCAATATTTCTTATATATAAAAGTTTTGTGCTGAAGGAAATAGTATATTTAATTTTTATATCATTGATCATTTCATATACACTTATGCCTCTTCAAAAAAAAGTAATAGAAAGAGGTTTAAGTAAAAGGCTTTCAGCACTGTTAATTATTGTGCTGTTAATATTTATTTGTATTGCATCCATTTATATTATCGTACCCTCCATTCTAAAAGAAGGATTAAATGTGGATAGCGGGATTATAAGAATACAAAAAAATATAGAAATTATTTATGAAAAATTTAAGCCCTTAAATAATAATAAAACCATTTATGTTGTAATGGATAAAATATATGATAAATTAGACAAGGCCATGGTAGATATTCTAAATAAAGTATTTGATGGTGCTTTAAATATAGGCGGGAATTTATTATCAGCAGCGGTTGTACCAATAATGTCATATTATTTTATGGCAGATAGTGATACTATTTTTAACAAGATACTAATTTTATTCCCAATTAAAACTAGAAGAATAATAAAAAAAATTTTACAGGATATAGATAAAGTTTTAGGTAAATACATAGTTGGACAGTTGTTATTAAGTGTAATAATAGGGGTTTTTACATTTATTATATTATTTGCCTTGAGGGTTGATTTTCCAGTGCTGCTATCAATTTTAAATGCTTTCTTCAATATAATTCCTTACTTTGGGCCTATATTTGGTGCTGTTCCAGCTATAATAATGGGGTTCATTGAGTCAACAAGAACAGGAATGTACACAATAATTTTTTTATACTTACTTCAATTAATAGAAGGAAATATTATTTCTCCTATGATTACGGGTAACAGTGTAAGTATGCACCCTCTTTTAATAATAATTTTGCTGCTGGTAGGAGGAAAAATTGGGGGATTTATTGGTATGATTATAGCGGTACCTGTTGGAGTAATAATAAAAACTATATATGAAGATGTGAATTATTACTTTTTTTAAATTTTATAAATTGGAATAAATATAATTATTGACATCATCATAAATATTATTTATAATCTTAGTCATAAATGAATATACAGGCTATGATTGGAAGAAGTAAATATTTTATTGCAATTCAGAGAAAAAGTGGGTGGTGTAAACTTTTTGGATAAAATATTGAAGCAGGCCATGAGCCTTAATTTTAATGAGAGTAAAAACTTTGTTTTTTATAATTAGGGTGGTACCACGGAAATAGCTTTCGTCCCTTTGGGATTGATGGCTTTTTTTATTATTAACTAGAAAAGGAGCAATTTAAAATGAACAAAATGGGGTTAAACGAAATTAGAGAATCGTATTTAAAATTTTTTGAATCGAAAGGACATCTTAGATTACCAAGTTTTTCATTAGTACCAAATAATGATAAGAGCTTATTATTAATAAATGCAGGTATGGCACCCTTAAAGCCATATTTTACAGGAATGCAAGAGCCACCTAGAAGAAGAGTTACTACATGTCAAAAATGTATTAGAACAGGTGATATTGAAAATGTTGGTATAACTTCGAGACATGCTACTTTCTTTGAAATGTTGGGAAACTTCTCATTTGGAGATTATTTTAAGAAAGAAATAATACCCTGGGCATGGGAATATATTACTGAGGTTTTAAAACTGCCAAAGGATAAATTATATGTTACCATTTATACTGATGATGATGAAGCTTTTGAAATATGGACTAAATCCACAGATATAGACCCAAACAGAATTTTCAGATTGGGAAAGGAAGATAATTTTTGGGAACATGGCTCAGGACCATGTGGACCATGTTCTGAAATTCATTATGACAGAGGAAACGGAGAAATAAGAACCACTCAGGAATTTGTAAAAGTTTCTGAAGAAGACAGAACAGTTGAATTTTGGAATTTAGTTTTTACTCAATTTGATAGAGATGATGAGGGAAATTATAATAAACTCGCTAATCCAAACATTGATACTGGTATGGGTCTTGAAAGAATTGCCACAATAATGCAGGGAGTGGATAATATTTTTGAGGTTGACACATTAAAATCAATTTTGGGCAAAGTATCAGAAAAAAGCGGAGTAAAATATGGGGAAAATAAGAAATCTGATACTTCACTGAGAATTATAACGGATCATATTAGAAGTATTACATTTATGATTAGTGACGGAATATTACCTTCCAACGAAGGAAGAGGATATGTTTTGAGAAGACTTTTAAGAAGAGCTGCAAGACATGGGAAAACACTAGGTATACAAGAAACATTTTTATACAATTTAACAGAGGTAGTTATTGAGAATTCGTTCAGGAACTATCCAGAATTAAAAGAAAAACAAGATTATATAAAGAAAGTAATTAAGCTTGAAGAAGAAAGGTTTAATGAAACAATTGACAGCGGTTTTCAAATTTTAGGAGAATACATTGAAAAACTTCAAAATGACAATGAAACTATTCTACAGGGTGAAAAAGCCTTTAAATTATATGATACTTATGGATTCCCATTAGAACTTACTGAGGAAATACTGCATGAAAAAGGATTAAAAGTTGATGTGGATGGATTTGCCAGGGAGATGAAGAATCAAAAGAATATGGCAAGATCTGCAAGATCAGAATCCAACTATATGGGTGTTGAAGATACAATTTTAAATAAAATACCATTAGAAATAAATACTGAATTCCATGGTTATAATAATAGTAAACTGCAATCTACAGTAGAATTTATAATAAGTGATAATAATGTGAAACAAAAGCTTCATTCAGGTGAAAATGGAGTAATATTAGTTGAGACCACACCATTTTATGCTGAAATGGGGGGTCAGGTTGGAGATACTGGATTAATATATAATGATCATTTTAAGGCAGTTGTAACTGATTGTAAAAATAATATTTCAGGTAAGATAATGCATTTCATTAAGGTAGTTGAAGGAAATGTTAGTTTAAATGAAAATGTTACTTTACAGGTAGACGAAGAAAGAAGACAGAAGATAAGGAAAAATCACAGTGCTACTCATTTACTGGATGCCGCATTAAGACTGGTACTTGGAGACCACGTTCACCAAGCAGGGTCATATGTTGATAGTGAAAAATTAAGGTTTGACTTTAATCACTTTGAAGCTCCTAAAGAAGATGATTTACGCAAAATTGAAGAAATAGTTAATAGAGAAGTGGTTAAGGTTCAGCAGGTAAAAACAGATATAATGTCAATTTCCGATGCTAAAAAAAGCGGAGCAATTGCATTATTCGATGATAAATACAAAGATGAAGTTAGAGTCGTTTCCATCGGTGACTTCAGTAAAGAACTCTGCGGCGGAATACATGCAAAAAATTCTGGAGAAATAGGACTGTTTAAGATAGTTTCAGAAAGCGGAGTAGCTGCAGGTATTAGAAGAATAGAAGCAGTAACAGGAGAAAATGCCATTAAACTTGTAGAGGATAAGATTAGTTTACTAAAAGAGGCTTCAAATACACTTAGATGTGGAGAAAAGGACATAATTCAAAAAATAAATGTTCTCATGTCTGAAATTAAGGACAGGGATAAGGAAATTTCAAACTTAAAAAATAAACTTGCAAGCTCTTCAGAAGATGATTTACTTAAAAATATGAAAAATATAAAAGGCGTTAATGTAGTAACAGGTATAGTTAAGGACATTGATGGAGAAGCTTTAAGAGAACTAGCTGATAAACTTAGAAACAACATTGAACATGGTGTTGTAATTTTAGGAAGCACTTGTGATAATAAGGTACAGTTTGTTGCAATGGCTACAAAGGATGCTATTTCTAAAGGAATTCACTGCGGTAAAATAATAAAAGAGGTGGCTGCTATTGCCGGCGGCGGCGGTGGCGGAAGACCAGATATGGCTCAAGCAGGCGGAAAGCTCCCTGAAAAAATTGAAGAGGCAGTTCTCAGAGCTTACGACATAGTGGGAATTTTAGTAAAATAGTGTACTTTTTATTAATAATGCTTTATAATGATATTAATAGTTGAGAACGTAAATATAAAAATTAACATTAAATAAACCCTAAATATATATCATTAGATTAATTTAATCTAACTAAAAGGGGTGAAAAGGTTGAGTAATGATAACACAATACAATTCGATTTTTGTAAGGATAAGAAGGATTTAACCAAGGAGATATTAACAGATGTGTATGATGCATTAATAAAGAAGGGATACAATCCTGTAAATCAGCTGGTAGGATACCTCATTTCCGGAGATCCAACTTATATTACAAATTATAATGGCGCCAGGGCGTTGGTTAGGAAACTTGAACGGGATGAGATACTTGAAGAAGTATTAAAATCATATTTAGGGATTAAATAAATAAATAAAATGCCCTTTTGGGCATTTTATTTTAATATAAATAAAAAGCAGGCATTGGAGTAGTAATTTATGAGAATAATAGGATTAGATGTTGGAGACAGGACCATAGGAGTTGCAGTATGCGATCCATTGGGGTATACAGCCCAAGGAATAACTACAATACGTAGAAAAGGGATTGAAAATGATCTGGAAGGACTAAAAAGGATATGTAATGAATATCAGGTAGATTTTATAGTTTCCGGGTTACCCAAAAATATGAATGGAACATTAGGATCACAAAGTGAAAAAGTGATGGAATTTTGCAAAATAGTAGAAGAAAGGCTAAATATAGAAGTTAAGTATTGGGATGAAAGGCTAACAACTGTTGCAGCACATAGGGCCATGCTTGAAGCTGATTTATCCAGAGCTAAGAGAAAAAAGCTTGTTGATAAAATTGCTGCCACATATATTTTACAAGGATATCTTGATAGTATCAGTAAATAAATTTTAAGAGGTGAATATAATAATGGATAATAATATAGATTCAATCACATTGTATGATGAAGACAATAATGAAATAGAATTTGATGTAATAACAAAAATGGATATTGAAGATAAGGAATATGTAATCGTAGTCCCAAAGGGACAAGATACAGATGAGGCTATTGCACTCAGAATAGATAAAGATGAAGAAGACAATGAAATTTTAGTTACAATTGATGACGATGACGAATTTGAAATTGTAACAGAAGCTTATGAAACATTATTTTCTAGTGATGAATTAAATTAATGTTTAGTTTAATTATTTTAAAAGAGAGGAGAAGCAATGTCAAATTTATCATCACAACAAATTGAAAATTTAAAAAATAATTTGAAAAACAAAGGTTACAAGCTAACACCGCAGCGCAGGGCGATTGTGGATGTGATTATAAAAAATGAAGGTAGTCATCTTACCACTGAAGAAATATATGATTTGGTAAAAAAAGATTGTCCTGAAATAGGTCTTGCAACTGTGTACAGAACAGTACAATTGTTAGAAGAAATTGGTGCGGTTAGTAAACTTGATTTAAGTGATGGATGCAGCAGATATGAATTAATTCATGAAGAAGAAAATCATCAGCATCATCATTTAATTTGCACTAGTTGTGGAAAAGTTATAGAGGTTCATGGCGACCTGCTTGAGGAATTGGAACACAATATAGAGCAAAAGTACGACTTTAAAGTGATAAATCATAGTGTGAAATTTTTTGGATTATGTAATGAATGCTCTAAAAAAAGTAGTAAATAAAGATACGTTTATAGCAATAATCATTGCATAAAGGAGGGAAGATTTGTGAAAAAAGTAAAAGATAATATTAAAATTATTCCTTTAGGGGGAATAAATGAAATTGGAAAGAACTTAACAGCTATTGAATATAAAAATGATATTGTTGTTATAGACTGTGGCCTAAAGTTTCCAGATGAAGAAATGTTGGGAATAGATTTAGTTATCCCTGATGTAACTTATTTAATAAAGAACATTGAAAGAGTTAAAGGTATATTTCTCACTCATGGACATGAGGACCATATTGGCGCTCTTCCATATGTGTTAAAAGAAGTAAATGTACCCGTTTATGGAACTAAACTAACTTTAGGTATTGTTGAGTCAAAACTAAAGGAACACAACCTATTAGGGGTTACTGATCTAAGATGTGTTAAACCTAGGGATATTATTAAATTAGATAATTTATCAGTAGAATTTATTAGACAAAGTCATAGTATTGCAGATTCTGTAGCAATTGCAATTCATTCACCATTAGGTGTGGTATTACATACAGGAGACTTTAAAATTGACTTTACTCCAATTGATGGCTGTGTAGCTGATTTGTCAAGATTTGCAGAACTAGGCAAAAGAGGAGTATTGTTAATGCTTTGCGATAGCACAAATGTTGAAAGACCTGGTTATACAATGTCTGAAAGTACTGTGGGAGAAACCTTTGAAAGAATATTTGCCAATGCAAAAGGCAGAATAATTGTTGCAACCTTTGCATCACATGTTCACAGACTTCAACAAATTATTACTGCTGCTTCTAAGTATGACAGGAAAGTAGCAGTATCCGGGAGAAGCATGGAGAATATAGTGGATGTTGCAACTCATTTAGGTTACTTAAATATAGAAGAAAATATATTAATTAATATTGATGAAATAGGTAGGTATCCTGACAATAAAATTGTAATACTGACTACTGGCAGTCAAGGAGAACCTATGTCAGCCTTAACAAGAATGGCTGCATCAGAGCATAAAAAAGTAAATATTATGCCTGGGGACATGGTAATAATTTCAGCATCACCAATACCAGGTAATGAGAAGTTGGTATCAAGAGTTATAAATCAGTTATTCAAAAAAGGCGCAGATGTGATTTATGAATCATTAGCAGATGTACATGTATCAGGTCATGCCTGTCAGGAAGAATTGAAGTTAATGCATTCACTTGTAAAACCAAAGTTTTTTATGCCAGTTCACGGCGAATTTAGACATCTAAAGCAACATGCAGAATTAGCAGAAAAATTGGGAATGCAAAGCAACAATATTGTTATTGCTGAAAATGGTGATATCATTGAAGTAACCAGAGACAGCATTAGAAAAAACGGAACTGTTCCATCTGGTCAGGTTTTTGTTGACGGCTTAGGCGTAGGAGATGTTGGAAACATAGTATTAAGAGATAGAAAACATCTTTCTCAGGATGGTATATTAACGGTAGTAGTAACCATAGAAAAGGATAGTGGATCTGTAATTGCAGGCCCAGACATTATTTCCAGAGGATTTGTATATGTAAGAGAATCTGAAGATTTAATGGAAGGTGCAAGAGAAATTGTTAAGAATGCCTTATTGGATTGTGAAGATAAGCATATAACTGAATGGGCAACAATAAAATCTAATATAAAAGAAGCATTAAGAACTTTCTTGTACGAAAAGACCAAGAGAAAACCAATGATTCTTCCAATAATAATGGAAATTTAGTATTGTGAGAATGAAGAATTTATTTATAGTTCTCCATTCTCTTTTATTATAAGGAGGTTAATATAAAAAATGAATATTTATGATAAGACATACGAATTAGCTAATGAATTAAAAAATTATCCTGACGTAATTGAATTAAGAAAAGCTAGTGAAAAAATAAAATTAAATGAAGCAAATAAAAAAATGCTAGATGATTTTAGAAAAGTTCAATTAGAAGCATACACAGAGCAAGCACAAAGTGGTAAATTATCTAAACAGCTTGAAGAAAAACTGCAAAATTTATACTCTATTATTTCTATGAATGCTGATGTAAGAGATTATTTAATGGCAGAGCAGAAATTTGGTGTAGTTTGGGAAGATATAATGAAAATATTAAATGATGCTATTAATATTGACTTAACATTCGGAATTAGCAAATAATTTAAGTTAGGTTGACTTTTTAACATTATAAGCTTAAAATAAGTATGATAAAATGCAATTGGATACTTTTATGTATCCAATTTTTTTGGAGATTTTATACAACAATTTTGGAGGAATAAAAATGGATTTATTTGTAAGAAATGATATAAGGAACATTGCAATAATTGCGCATGTTGATCATGGTAAGACAACTTTAGTAGATGCATTATTAAAACAAAGTCATGTTTTCAGAGAAAATGAAAAAGTTCAGGAAAGAGTAATGGACTCTAATGACCTAGAAAGAGAAAGAGGTATAACAATATTATCTAAAAATACTTCTGTTATGCATAATGGAGTTAAGATAAATATTATTGATACACCAGGACATGCTGATTTCGGCGGAGAAGTTGAACGTGTACTTAAAATGGTTGATAGCGTTTTACTTGTTGTAGATGCATATGAAGGACCTATGCCTCAAACAAAGTTTGTTCTTAAAAAAGCTTTGGAGCTAAATTTAAGACCAATTGTAGTAATTAATAAACTTGATAGACCTGATGCAAGACCTAGTGAAGTTCTTGATGAAGTGTTTGATTTATTTATCGAATTAGGTGCAGATGATGATCAGTTAGATTTTCCTGTTGTTTACTGCTCTGCAAGAACAGGTGTTGCAAAGAAGGAATTAGAAGATGAAAGCACAAATATGGACCCTTTATTTGAAGCAATAGTAAAAAATGTAAAGGCACCAGAAGGGTACCTGGACATGCCACTTCAGCTTTTAATAACAACTATAGATTCCAATGAGTACGTTGGTAAAATAGGTATTGGAAAAATTGAAAGAGGAACTATAAAGAAAAATCAACAAGTTGCTTTAATTAGGAAAGATGGAAAAATAGACAATGTTAAAATATCTAGTCTTTACGTTTATAATGGATTAAAAAGAGAAGAAACATCAGAGGCAATGCTTGGTGATATAGTTGCTGTTGCAGGAATATCTGATATTAACATTGGTGAGACTATTGCAGATGTTAATAATCCAGAACAATTACCATTCGTTGATATTGATGAACCAACACTTAGTATGAACTTTATTGTAAATAACTCTCCTTTTGCTGGCAAAGAGGGACAATTTGTAACTTCAAGACATTTGAGAGACAGATTAATGAAGGAACTTGAGACTAATGTAAGCTTAAAGGTTGAGGAAACTGAATTACCGGAAATGTTTAAGGTAAGCGGAAGAGGGGAACTTCATTTATCAATTTTAATTGAAACCATGAGAAGAGAAGGTTATGAGTTCCAGGTGTCAAAGCCAACAGTAATATTTAAAGAAGATAAACAGGGTAATTTACTTGAGCCAATTGAGTATTTAACCATAGACGTTCCAGAAGAATTTATGGGAGTAGTAATGGAAAAGCTAGGACCTAGAAAAGCAGAAATGGTTAATATGACTTCTGCTGTTAATGGGTATACAAGACTTGAATTTACAGTCCCTGCAAGAGGCTTAATAGGATTTAAAAATGAATTTATGACTGATACAAAGGGTAATGGAATAATGAATCATGTATTTGAAGGTTTTGAAAAATACAGAGGTGATATTCCAGAAAGAAGCAGAGGATCTATTGTTGTATTTGAAGCAGGTACTTCTATCACTTACGGATTATTCAATGCCCAAGATAGAGGAACCTTATTCATTGGACCAGGAGTAGAAGTTTATGAAGGAATGATCTGCGGCGAATGTTCAAGAGCAGATGATATAGAAGTTAATGTTTGCAAGAAAAAACATTTGTCAAATACAAGATCATCTGGAGCAGATGATGCTTTAAAGCTTGTTCCAGTAAAAACTATGAGCTTAGAGAATTGCCTGGAATTTGTTGCTTCAGATGAATTAGTAGAAATTACACCTTTAAGTATTAGACTTAGAAAGAGAATATTAGACACAGACCTAAGGAAAAAGTCTCAAAGAAGAAAATAGTGAGGTTTTTATGAGTAAAAAGGTATTACTAAAGATGCTTTATGTTTTACTGATAATATTATTAATAATAGGGCTGACTACTTATATTGTATTTGAAAAAGTAGTTAGCCATCCTCTTTTAGAAAATAAGAACTTCATTTTGGATGTAAATAAAGGAGACAGCTTATATAATATTGTCGATAAACTTAATAAGCAGGGTTCATTAAAAAGCAGCTTTTTTACAAAACTATATATAAAAAACAATTACAAGAACATCACTAATATTAAACCAGGGACATATGAAATATCATCTAATGTTTCACTTCAAAAATTAATTGAAGATTTAGAAAAGGGTATTTATAATGAAAACGCTGCAAAAGTCACAATACCTGAAGGGTATGACATTAAACAAATTGCACAGCTTTTAGAAAAAAGTGGTGTAGTTAAAAAAGAAGACTTTTTAAATGCATGTAAAGATTATAAACTGCCTGCTTATATAAAAAGAGATGGGAAAAAGAGATATGCATTAGAGGGATATCTTTTCCCTGATACATATGAATTTAACAAGAATTCATCTAGTGATGAAGTTATAAGGACAATGCTAAGCAGATTTGAAGAAGTTTTAGCAGACATAAAAAAGAAAAATAGTAAAGATATAAATGATAATAATATTGAAAATATTGTAACAATGGCTTCTATAGTTGAAAAAGAAGCAATACAAGATAGTGATAGGCCAAAAGTCGCTTCTGTTTTCTATAATAGATTAAATAAAAAAATGAAGCTTCAATCGGATGCTACAGTGCTGTACGCTTTAGATGTTCATAAAGAAATAGTTCGTACTAACGATCTAAAAGTAAACTCACCATATAATACTTATATTGTTGAAGCTTTGCCAATTGGACCAATATGTTCACCAGGAAAGGCTTCCCTGGAGGCAGCAATATCCCCTGAAAAATCAAATAACATCTATTTCATAATTATTAAGGATGGTCCACATTTTTTTACAGATAGTTATAGCAAATTTTTAGATGTTAAAAAACAGTATATAGATTCAAAGCTTAAATAATAAAGATTATATGCACTATTGGAGGAAATTATGAGTGGAATAACTTATGATTATATGGAACAATATATTAGAGGCTTAATTGAAGAAAATTCTGGAGAACTTAAACAGCTGGAGGATTTTGCAATAAAAAATTCCGTACCAATAGTTCATAAAGAAGTAAGAAAATTTCTTGAGGTTATGATAAATATAAAAAAACCAAAAACTATTCTGGAACTTGGAACAGCAATTGGTTACTCTTCTATACTAATGTGTAAAGCTTCAGGTAATATAAGCAGAATAGACACCATTGAAAGAGATTTAAATATGGTTAAAATTTCTAAAGATAATATAAAACTTTATGGATATGATGATCATATCAATGTGCATAATGGAGAGTGTCTGGAAGTATTAAAAGGGTTGCATTGCAAGTATGATTTTATATTTATGGATGCAGGTAAGGCACATTATAATGATTTTTTACCTGAATGTTTAAGACTACTGGATGAAGATGGTGTAATTATAGCTGACAATGTTCTGTTTAGAGGAATGATAGCATCAAATGAGCTTGTTATAAGAAGAAAAATTACTATTGTAAAAAGAATGAGAAAATTTTTAGAACAAGTTTCAAAGTCAAAGGAATTAATGCTGTCCGTTATTCCAATGGGTGATGGAATAGCTGTTATTACAAGGAGGAAAAATAATGAAGAAACCTGAAATATTGGCTCCAGCAGGAAATCTAGAGAAGCTGAAAACTGCTATCGATTTTGGAGCTGATGCAGTTTATTTAGGTGGAAGTAAATTAAATTTAAGAGCTTTTGCAGATAATTTTACTGATGAAGAACTTGCAGAAGGAGTTAATTATGCTCACAGCAGGGGAAGAAAAGTATATGTGACAATAAACGTATTTCCTCATAATGAAGACTTAGATGGATTAGAAGAATATCTTAAGAATTTGTCTTTGTCAAATGTAGATGCAGTATTAGTGTCCGATCCAGGTATAATAATGACTGCCAAAGAAGTTGTGCCGGAACTTGAACTGCACTTAAGTACTCAGGCTAACAATGTAAATTGGAAATCTGCAGAGTTCTGGTATAAACAAGGGGTTAAAAGAATAGTTTTAGCTAGGGAATTGTCACTTAAGGAGATTAAGTCAATTAGAGATAAATTACCGCAAAATTGCGAAATTGAGGCCTTTGTTCATGGTTCCATGTGCATTTCCTATTCAGGAAGATGTCTTCTTTCTAACTATATGACAGGAAGGGATTCAAATAGAGGTGCCTGTGCTCAGCCCTGCAGATATAAATATTACCTAATGGAAGAAAAAAGACCTGGCCAGTACTTCCCCGTAGTTGAAGATGAAAAGGGAACTTACATAATGAATTCAAAGGATTTATGTATGATAGAACATATTCCGGAATTAGTTCAGTGTGGTATTAATTCACTTAAGATCGAAGGAAGAATGAAGAGTTCATATTATGTGGCATCAGTTGTGAAGGCATATAGGCAGGCTCTTGATTCCTATTGGGATAATCCCCAGGAGTATAAGTTTGATAATAAGTGGCTTATAGACTTAAGTAAAGCTAGTCATAGACAATATCATACAGGCTTTTACTTTGGAGAGGAAAATAAGCAAATATATGAAACTTCATCTTATATTAGAGATTATGATATAGTTGGAATTGTAAAAAGTTTTGACAATGGCATTGCTACAATTGAACAAAGAAATAAAATTTTTGAAGGCGATGAAGTAGAAGTCCTAAGACCACAAGGTGATAATTTTACAGTGAAACTTACTAATTTAAAAAACAAAGTCAATGAGCCTATCTCATCTACTCCTGTGGCACAAATGATATATAAAGCATACAGTGATAAACTTTTACTTAAAAATGATTTATTAATCAAAAGTAGATAAAACAGCTGAAATGATAATGAAAGTTTTCAAGGGGGAAAGTAAATGGTACGTCCGATTTTAATAGGAATTACAGGAGGGTCTGGTTCAGGAAAGAGTACTATAGCAAATGAAATATGCAATAAATTTGATGAAGATTATCTAGCTGTAATCCAACAAGATTCATATTATAAAGATCAAAGCAATATTTCCTATGAGGAAAGAACAAAAACTAATTATGATCATCCTGACGCATTTGATACTCCTTTATTAGTTAAACATCTAAAATCTCTTTTAGAGGGAAATTGTATTGAAAAGCCTATATATGATTTTGAGATACATAATAGAAAGAAAGAGAGCATTAGGGTAAAGCCAAGAGAAATTATTATTGTTGAAGGAATATTGATTCTTCAAGAAAAAGAAATTAGGGATTTGCTTGACATAAAAATATATGTTGATACAGATGCAGATGTAAGAATTATTAGAAGATTAGTAAGGGATATTAATGAAAGAGGAAGAACAGTTGATTCAGTAATAAATCAGTATTTAAATATTGTTAGACCTATGCATATGCAATTTATAGAACCGTCAAAGCGATATGCAGACATTATAATTCCTGAAGGAGGACATAACAAGGTTGCAATTGATATTATAGTTGCAAAGATAAAGCAAATATTGCAAAAGGATGAGTAACCATTGAATAAAACATCTTATTTTAGTCTAGAATCTATAATAATATAGCCTAGCTAAATGGGGTGTTTTTTTGTATAAAAATATTATTAAAAGAAAATTAATATACATTTTATTAATACTAGTGTGCTTATTCACTTTTCAAATATATAGGATATTTAAATTTCAATACAGCGATAATGACAAACTCACTGTTATGGCAAATTCTCAATATGAATATAAGGAAAATTTATCAGACCTAAATTATAAGATTCTTGATGCTAATGGAAAGCAGTTATTAAATTATAATACAATATATGACATTGTTATTGTACCAAATATTTTTAAAGATAATTTTGATGACCCTATGAATGAAAAGCTGCTTACTGTTATGTATATTTTGAATAATTACAATTCTACTTTAGAAAAATATAAAAATAGCTTTAATCTAAAAGATGAAATTGAAAAAAATCAAAGCATTATTTTGAACTATGAAGTAAATGAAGAAACCTATAACGAAATTAAAAAGATAAGCGGGTTAAAGGGGATATATTCATATAAGCATACTGTGGTAGATAGAAAAGACGCGTGGAGAATAGAAAATGTAATTACAAATACCAATACAATTAAAAACGGTAAAAATGTAAGTAAGGACGGTAATAGTTTAGAAAATGTAATCCAGCAGAAATTAAAGCAAAATAAATTTCCACAAATAACTTTTCAAAGAAAAGTTGGTGGAGAAATCATAGAAGGACAAAGTGGTACTCCTGAAAATAATTTAAATTTAAAGTTGACAATTAACAAAGATATAGAAGATAAGATTGATGAAGTGCTAAGTGATAAAAAATATGAAAAGTTTAAAAATATAGGCGTATTATTGGTAGAAAGCAATACAGGCAAAATTATATCCATTAATCAGAAGGATAACACTCAGCCAAATATAATAATAGGGGCTAGTACCAATCACGGATTATACCCTGGATCAATATTTAAAATTATTGTTGAAGAAGCGGGGCTTGATAGAAAAACCATTAGTCTTGTTAAATCGTACTCATGTAACGGTGTTTATGAAAAGGATTCACATCGGTTTCACGGCACTTTAACTCCAGGTGAGGCATTGGCAGCATCCTGCAACGATATATTTGGCCAAATTGGTCTGGAGGTAGGAGCTAATAATTTTTATGATAATGCTAGCAGTCAGGGGTTATTTAGTAAAGTCCTAGGATTGTATGATGAAGAAAGCGGTTCTATAGAGGAAAATGAACCTAAGCTAGTGGATAAGTCAATTTACAAAGCTGCAATTGGTCAAGGTGTTAGGATAACACCATTAGAGGCTGTTGCAATTCCAAATACTGTTGTGAATGGCGGCAAATATGTGAAGCCATATATTATCCAGGGCTATGTAGACAATAATAATAATATGGTAGAACAAAGTAAAGCAGAATCAAAGCAGGTAATTGAAAAAACTACGGCTAGTGAGCTAAAGGCTCAAATGATAAATGTGGTAAGAAAAGGCACTGGTATTGAGGCAGCCGTTGAAAATGTAGAGATTGGTGGGAAAACAGGGTCTACAGAAAGAGGAGAAACCTCTGATGGATGGTTTACAGGTTTTTTTAAAATCGGTGGAAAATATTATTCTATGGTGGTAATTTGTCCAGAAATAAATAAAAATACTGAAAGTGCTTCTAATACAGCTTCTCCAGTATTTAAAGAAATTGTAGAGGAAGTTAGTCCATTACTAAAAAAATAAAAAAATATGCTTGTACAGGCACTTTTCTGGGAAAGAAAACATAATATATTAATAAGCACTATTAGGAGGAACACCGGTGTTTACCATGGAATGCTTGTTTGATGTATTAAGTAATGTAGTGTTTCTAACGGCATATGTAACAAACAATAGCTCATTTCCTCAGCCTTTAGATGAAAATGAAGAGAAGTACTATTTAACAAAGTTAAAAGAAGGAGACATTTCAGCCAAAAATATACTTATTGAAAGAAATTTAAGACTTGTTGCACATATTGTTAAAAAGTATTCTTACCCTGGTAAAGATGTAGATGATTTGATATCTATAGGAACAGTAGGGTTAATTAAAGCAATAGACTCTTTTGATAGTTCAAAAGGAACTAGACTTGCTACTTATGCTGCAAAATGTATAGAAAATGAGATACTAATGCTCATAAGAAATAATAAAAAAACTAAAGGCGAAGTATATCTCCAAGATCCTATCGGAGTTGATAAAGAAGGAAATGAAATATCCTTGATGGATATTTTAAGCAGTGATGATGATTCTATTATTGAAATAGTAGAAAATAAAATTCAAACTAAAAGATTATATAACAAAATAGATAATTGCTTAGCTGAAAGAGAAAAAAGTGTAATTGAAATGAGATATGGTCTTCAAGATGGTAAGCCCAAAACTCAAAGAGAAATTGCTAAACTTTTAGGAATATCAAGATCTTATGTTTCAAGGATTGAGAAGAGAGCACTTAAAAAACTATATAAAGAAATGAACAACTATAATAAATAAATAACTGAGAATTAGGAATTTATATATTAATCCCTAATTCTTAGTTATTTTACGTATTGATATTGTGATAAAACAAATTAATAGCAAATATTTCAATGATGTGGAATAGTAATATACATTAAAAAAATGACTATAAAAGAGGAAATATAGCAATAACGAAGAATAAATATTGGAATTGAATTAGATTATAAAATATTTGATGTAAATTATGATAACATATCAAATTTTATTAAAAATCTACGAATAAATAAAATAGTAGGATTTAATGTTACTATTCCATATAAAACAGAAATTATGAAGTATTTAGATGTTATAGATCCATCTGCAGAACATATAGGAGCTGTTAATACGGTATTAGTAACGAATGAAAAATTATTAGGATATAACACTGATTATTATGGATTTATTGAAAGCCTAAAGGCTATTAAGTTCAGTATTAAAAATAAGAATGCCCTGATTATTGGAAATGGTGGAAGTGGCAAATGCATTTATAAAGCCCTAAGAGACTTAAATATAAAAAATATTCATGTTATTGCAAGGAATACCTTAAAATCAAAGACCCAATTATTAGGAGCAGATAATTATTTAGATTTAAAGGATTACAATATGGGATTAAACTTGGAACCCTATGACATTGTTGTAAATTGTACACCCATAGGAGGTCCAAATTATATAAATGAAAAGTTATTCAATTTAACAAAAGTAAAACCAACCACATTAGTATATGATATAAATTATGGTAATAACGAATCACAATTACTGAGCCAAGCTAAGCAAATGGGAGCTCAAGTGATGAATGGTAGTTTAATGTTGAAGAATCAAGCTGTAAGAGCTATGAATATTTGGATTGACTACATTAACGAAGGGAGAAAATAAAGTGATAATTTTAAAGCAACTATTAGAGACAACGATTAAAGAAAAAGCATCTGATTTACATTTAACTGTTGGTATACCTCCAATAATAAGGGTTAATGGAGGACTTACAGAAATATCAAAGGAAAAGTTAACACCTTCAGATACAGAGAAATATGCAAAAGAAATTTTTGGACAACAATATGATGTCTTTGAATCAAATGGTGAAGCAGATACTTCATTTTCTGTAGCAGGATTAGGAAGGTTTAGAGCAAATGTATTCAAACAAAGAGGGAGTATTGCCATTGCCTTAAGAGTTGTTGGACTTAAAGTACCAAATTTAAATGAGTTAAACTTTCCTTCAGTAATTAAAGATTTAACTTTAAAACAAAGGGGATTAGTACTTGTTACAGGACCTACTGGAAGCGGTAAGAGTACAACTCTTGCAGCAATGATAAATGAAATTAATTCCACCAGGGCAGCACATATTATTACACTTGAAGATCCAATTGAATATTTACATAAACATAATAAGTCTATAATCAATCAAAGAGAAATAGGAAAGGATACAAAGAGTTATGAAAGCGCTTTAAGAGCTGTATTAAGAGAAGACCCAGATGTAATTCTTGTAGGTGAAATGAGAGATCTTGAAACTATATCAGTTGCATTAACTGCAGCTGAAACAGGACATTTAGTATTATCAACATTACATACCATTGGAGCTGCTAAAACCATTGATAGAATAATCGATGTATTTCCACCATATCAGCAACAGCAAATTAAAGTGCAACTAGCTGCAGTTTTACAGGGAATTATTTCACAGCAGCTTTTGCCAAGGGAAGATGAGAAGGGAAGAATTGCAGCTTTGGAAATTATGATAATAACTACCGCTATTCAGAATATGATACGTGAGGGTAAAACACACCAAATAGAATCTTCTATTCAAACTGGCTCTAAGTACGGAATGAAAACAATGGATATGGCATTGGCCGACTATCATAAAAAGGGAATCATTTCATATGATACTGCAATATCATTTGCAATTGACAGAGAAATGCTTAGTAAATTAATCTCTTTATAATAGTAAAAAAAGGACCATTGGTCCTTTTTTTACATTAAAAATTAAAATAACATATAGTCACACATTTTTATAGAAATCTGATTGCTGATAATACTAGAAATTTTTTTTTGCTTTTTATCACTTTCTATTTTAGAATTATTGTCACATTTCTTACTGCAATCATTCTCCTTCATAATAAGACCTCCTATTATTAAATAAAAAAATAATAAGTTCAGAGGACTTACCAGAATGACTCATCTTTTTTATGAAGTCTACTTAAATCCAAATAATAGATTAGATCGTAGCGCCGCATAAGGCTCTACCCCCTTTTCTATACTATAACAGTAATCTATTTTACCATAATCTTATATTAGCATAATTTAATATTTAATACAAATGCATAAAATTCAATAAAATAGATATAAATACAATAGGATAGTATAAAACAAATTTAAATTTTGTTTATACACTATAACTCAGTTATCCTAGTAATTCCATGAGTTTCTTACAAATATTTTACTTATTTGTTGGATGAATAAACAAAATTTAAAATTATATAGTAATTAAAATAGTTTTGTGCTAAAATAACTTTGAACTAGGGGGGATCTATAGTGAATATAGTAAATTTAGCTATAAAATACAGTTCACACTTATTAACAAATATTGTTTATATTGTTACTATGTATTATTTATTTATTTCATTTTTTGGAATATGGAAAGGAAGAAAAACAAAGAGTGTTAAACCCAAGAAGAGTTTTGCATTAATAGTTGCAGCTCACAATGAAGAAGTTGTAATTGCTGATATCGTTGATAGTTTAAAAATGTTAGATTATCCTAAAGAACTTTATGATATTTTTGTTGTAGCAGATAATTGCACTGATAAAACTGCATACATAGCAAAACAAAAGGGTGCACTGGTTTATGAAAGAAATAATAAAGATAAGAGAGGAAAGGGCTATGCATTAGAATGGATGTTTTCCATACTTTTTAATTCGAAAAAGAAATATGATGCTGTGGCCATTTTTGACGCTGACAATTTAGCGCATAAAAATTTCCTTATTGAAATGAATAAAAAGTTATGTGAGGGATACAAAGTAGTTCAGGGATATCTAGATAGTAAGAATCCCCAGGATACTTGGATTACTGGCAGTTATTCAATTGCATTTTGGACTTGTAATAGAATGTTCCAACTTTCGAGAAGTAATATGGGACTTTCCAGCCAGCTTGGCGGAACTGGATTTTGTATAGATACAGAAATGCTTCAAAAGCTAGGCTGGGGAGCTACATGCTTAACTGAGGATTTGGAATTTACATGTAAACTTGTATTAAATGGATATAAGGTTGGCTGGGCACACGATGCCATAATATACGATGAAAAGCCTTTGACAATGACTCAATCTTGGTGGCAAAGAAAAAGATGGATGCAGGGGTTTGCAGATGTTTCCAGCAGGTATTTTTTTAAACTTGTAAAAAAATCCATTGTAAGTTTCAGCTTTATTCCTTTGGATTGTGCATTGTACAGTATTCAGCCAATTGTTACTATACTTTTAGGAATATCATCTTTAATTAGTTTAGGACAGTATTATATAAAAACAACACATATTATTGCAAATATAAATGCAGGCATTCCGCTAATAAGCGCAAGCATGGCAACATTAGCTTTAGTATTAGTAACAATATTTCAACTGGTATATACGCCTTTTATTTTAGTATTAGAAAAGAAATTGAATTTTAAAGTATTTCTATACTATATTATTTATCCACTATATGCAATAACTTGGTTTCCAATATCTATACAGGGATTGTTGGATAAAAATAAAAAAGAGTGGAATCACACTATACATACCAGAAGTGTAAGTGTTAATGATTTTGAAAAGGTAAATTAAGAGGAAGATTTTAATCTTCCTCTTTTAAATATATGTAATTTATACTATAATCATTTGTAAACTGGAGTAGAAAAAATATAATTTATATTTAAATTTTATGGAATTTTTATAAGTTATATTTTATTGTTAATTAAACTTTCATTAAAATATTAAATTTTTAGAGGAAAAATTAAATTTATGTTGAATATATAATTTGATGGTTCTCTTACAAGGGGGGAGAAAGGCATAATGAATGAATATATAATTGGAATTGATGTTGGATCATCCAAAGTTTGCGCAGCGGCTGGTAAGTTTGATAAAAATGGAAGTATTCAGATAGTTGGAGTTACATCAATTAAATGTAATGGAATAAAAAAGGGAATAGTTGTTGATATTGATAGTACTTCTGAGTCAATTAAAAACTGCTTGTTCCAACTTGAAGGAATAATTGACTATAAAATAGATGATGTGTTTATATCATTGCCCGTATGTATTACTGAAATAATAGACAATAAGGGTGTAGTTGCAGTTTCGTCAGAAGATAGGGAAATAAAGAAAAATGATGTAGAAAGAGTACTAAAAACGGCTAAAATTATTACAGTTAATTCTGATAAGGAAATAATAGGTCTAATTCCTGAGCAATATATTGTAGATGGATTTGATAGAATTAAAGATCCTATAGGAATGAGCGGATTAAGGTTAGAAGTTGATGCAAAAGTAATTTTAGCTCAAACAACAGTTATAAACAACTTATTTAAAAGTATTAATAAGGCAAATATTAAAGTAAAGGGTATCGTTTATGAACCTTTAGCATTATCTGAAGTACTTATTGAAAAGGAAGAAAGGGAAATTGGCACTGCAATTATTGACGCTGGTGCTGAGACCATTGATATTTCAATATTTAAAAATGGAGTGCTAAAATTTGCAACTGCCATACCATATGGAGGAAATATTATAACTAATGATATTTCTGTATGCTTAAAACTGCCATTTTCTGAAGCAGAAAAAATAAAACTAAAGTATGGTGATATCAAAAACGATAATAACAATAGCAGTGATAAGATAAGTGTAAATGCAAGTTATAATAATGTTGTAGAAATTGATCAAAATTTATTAATTGAAATAATTAATGCAAGAGTAGAAGAACTTTTGTCGATTATTAATAATAAGATTAATGAAAGTGGATATAAAGATGAAATATCTGGGGTTACAATAACAGGTGGGGCAATCGCTTTTATGACTAATATTGCTGTTTTGGCAGAAAAAATTTTGGACAAGCCCGTAAGGATAGGAGTTCCACAGTTTGTAGGATCCTCCAATCCTATATATTCATGTGGTATTGGAATTGTAAAAGAAGCTTCTGAAAGCTTTAAAAATAGTTACTTATCTAACAAATCAAATGAAAAGAAAAGCAAGGATCTATGGAATGATGAAGACCAAGATGAAGAAGAAAGTAAAAGTGGATTTTTAGCAAAAATTAAGGAATTTTTTACTGAGTTTTTTTAAATTTATTAAGGAGGTATTATTGTGCTAGATTTTGATGTAGATATCCAACAATTCGCTCAAATTAAAGTAATTGGATGTGGTGGCGGAGGAAATAACGCTGTAAATAGAATGATTAGAGAAGGGCTTAAAAATGTTGAATTTATTGCTATAAACACAGATAAGCAAGCTTTAATGCTTTCACAGGCTTCTCAAAAAATCCAAATTGGCGATAAATTAACAAAGGGGTTAGGTGCCGGTGCAAATCCTGAAATTGGTAAAAAGGCTGCTGAGGAAAGCAAAGATGAAATTTCACAAGCAATAAAAGGCGCTGATATGGTGTTTATAACTGCAGGAATGGGTGGAGGAACTGGTACCGGTGCTGCCCCAGTAGTTGCAGAAATCGCCAAATCAATGGGCATTTTAACAGTTGGAGTAGTTACTAAGCCATTCCCATTTGAAGGAAGAAAGAGAATGCTTCATGCTGAAATGGGAATTAAAAACTTAAAGGAAACAGTAGATACATTGGTTACTATTCCTAATGAAAGACTATTAAGTATTGTTGATAAAAAGACCACTTTAATGGATTCTTTTAAACTGGCAGATGATGTTTTAAGACAGGGTGTTCAAGGTATTTCTGACCTTATTACCATACCTGGTTTAGTAAATCTTGATTTTGCAGATGTAAGAACTATTATGATTGATAGAGGACTTGCCCATATGGGTGTCGGTAAGGGAAGCGGGGACAATAGAGCCCAAGAAGCTGCAAAACAGGCTATATCAAGCCCATTATTGGAAACTTCAATTGTTGGTGCTACAGGAGTATTGTTAAATATTACTGGCGGTGCAGATTTAGGACTTTTAGAAATTAATGAAGCTGCTGAGGTTGTTCAACAGGCTGCAGATCCAGAAGCTAACATAATATTTGGAGCTGTTATAGACGAAAGTTTAAAAGACGAAATTAGAATTACTGTTATTGCAACGGGATTCGAAAATGAAAAAGCAGAGCATGTAACAAATAATGTTAATTTAAATGAAAAGGAAATTGTAAACAGAAAAGAAGAAGCAGCAATGACTTCAGAAAAAGGTAATTTTGATGAACCTAACTTAGAAATACCAGCTTTTTTAAGAAGGCAAAGAAAATAATATAAAGAATTAACCCAAGTGTCCTTTAAGTAAATTAAAGCTCACTTGGGTTTGTTTTTTTGTTGAAAAATCAAATTAAATTAAGGCATAATGGCGTATTTTAAAAAATAATAATATATAAAACTATTATAAATTGACAAAATTTTGAAATGATTAGGTATATAATAAAGGAAGTAACTTAGAATTTGGGGGGGATCATTTGATTATATATTTGGATGTAATATTATTTGAAAATTTTATTGTTGATTTTTTTTTGTTATATATTATGCTTCAAACAATAAAACTAAAGCCTGTTTTAAAATATTTAATTATATCGTCTACCATTGGCAGTTTATATGTATTAACTTTACTGATACCAAGTTTAAAGGTTCTTTCTGGTTTTCTTGGAAAATTAATAGTTGGTTTTGTGATGACTATTATTGCAGTGAGAAAAAAAAATTTCTTTTTTTTACTAAAGGCATATTGCATTTTTATAATATATACAATGCTTCTTGCTGGGATTTGTACATTTAATTCTTCAAGTGAATTTACAAATATAACAGTTGGAGTAATATATAATTTTTCCTATAAGAAACTGATGATTTCGGTTATGATTATGTATTTAATAATTCACAGAACAGTTACTTTTATAAAGGATAGAAAAGCAATGGTAAACTATATATATACTATAGATATAGAGTTCAACCATAGTTTTAAATCTGTAAAAGCGTTCTTGGATACGGGAAATGAGCTCCGTGAACCAGTTACTAATATACCTGTAATTATAGCTGAGAAAAACGTATTAAATGGAATAGATACTGATAGCTTTTCAAAATACTTTATACCATATAAGCTGGTTAATGGATGCCAGGGAAATTTATTAGGAGTTAAGCCAAGTTCTATAATAGTTCATATGAATGGTTTTAATAATAGGGTAGAGGGAATAATTGCTGTTACAAATTCAAAGCTAAGCAAAAATGGGGATTACAATGCTCTCTTACCAAGAAATATAATTTAAGCGGGGGGTATATAATATGCTAAGTTTAAAGGAATTATTAAATAGAATAATCATTAAGCTAAAAATATTTTCGGAAAGAGTTTACTACATAGGGGGTAATGATGCTCTTCCACCGCCATTAACAAAAAAAGAAGAGGATGATTTAGTTACAAGGCTAGTTTTAGGTGATTCCAATGTGAGATCTATTTTGATAGAAAGAAATCTGAGATTAGTAGTATATATTGCAAGAAAATTTGAAAATACAGGGGTAAATGTTGAAGACTTAATTTCTGTAGGAACTATAGGGCTTATTAAAGCAGTGAACACATTTGATCCTGAGAAGAAAATTAAATTAGCCACATATGCTTCCAGATGTATAGAAAATGAAATATTAATGTATTTAAGAAGAAATAGTAAAGTAAAAGCGGAAATCTCTTTTTATGAGCCATTAAATATTGATTGGGATGGTAATGAGTTATTGCTGTCAGATATACTGGGAACAGATAATGATGAGGTATATAATTTGATTGAGGACGAAGTAGACAGGGAATTATTATTTGTGGCAATGGAAAAGTTAAGTGATAGAGAAAAGGAAATTGTAAAACTTAGATTTGGATTAAACGGCGGAGGAGAGAAAACTCAAAAGGAAGTTGCCGATATGCTTGGAATCTCTCAATCATATATTTCTAGGTTAGAAAAAAGAATTATTAAAAGATTAAAAAAAGAAATAAATAAAATGTTATAGTTTGTCTTTAGTATAAAATCTGCTCCCTTAGTAAATAATTAGAATGCGAATATACTAAAGGGGCTGATGAGTATATGATAATAAATAAAGTTGAAATTTGTGGAGTTAATACTGCAAAATTACCTGTACTAAAAGAAGACGAAATGAAGAAGCTGCTGTTAAGTGTGAGAAAAGGTGATAACTCAGCTAGGGAAAAATTTATTAGAGGGAATTTAAGATTGGTTTTAAGTGTTATTCAAAGATTCAACAATAGGGGAGAAAATGTAGATGATCTTTTTCAAGTAGGCTGCATTGGATTAATAAAAGCCATAGATAACTTTGATTTAAATCAAAACGTTAAGTTCTCTACTTATGCGGTGCCCATGATAATAGGAGAAATAAGAAGATATCTTAGAGACAACAATTCAATTAGGGTAAGCAGGTCTTTAAGAGATATTGCATATAGAGCTTTACAAGTTAGGGATAAATTGATAGGAGAAAACAACAAGGAACCTACAGTTTCCCAAATCGCCAGGGAGTTGAAAGTTCCTAGGGAAGAAGTGGTTTTTGCATTAGATGCAATTCAAGATCCTGTGTCACTTTTTGAACCAATTTATCATGACGGCGGTGATGCAATTTATGTTATGGATCAAATAAGTGATAATAAAAACATTGATGATAGCTGGCTTGAAAATATATCTATAAAGGAAGCAATGAAGAAATTAAATTCAAGAGAAAAACTTATATTGAATTTAAGATTTTTCCAAGGTAGAACTCAAATGGAGGTTGCGGATGAAATAGGTATTTCACAAGCACAAGTGTCCAGGTTGGAAAAAACAGCACTAAAGCATATGCGAAAGTATGTGTAGATAAGTAGACCAAATAAGATTAAAACTTGATTATAAGTTTTAATCTTATTTTTGTAATATGATATTTCTCTACAGCATATATATGTTTATAAGATAGTTTTGTATTAGGGGGTAATTTTTATGGAGGAGGTTTCCTTATATTCCATATCAAGTCTAAAATCTATGGAAGTTATTGATATAAATACTGGAGCTAAAATTGGTTATATCAGAGATATAAAAATTGATTGTGACACTTACAGTGTTATATCTGTGATTATTCCTACTCAAAAGATATCATGGTTTACTAAAAATAATGATATAGAAGTACCGTGGAATAACATACATAAAATTGGTGTAGATGTAATTTTGGTTAAGGATATTGAATTTTCTTCTAGGACTGAACAATGAAAGTATGATATACTATAATCAATTTATAAAAAGGGAGACAATATAGGTAGAAAGGCGTGAATGAATTGAAATGTCCTTATTGTGGTTATTTAGAAAGTAAGGTCATTGATTCTAGAGCTACGGAAGATGATATGGCCATTAGAAGAA
>JAQSXU010000339.1 GCA_029256485.1 Clostridiaceae bacterium | reverse complement strand
TCATCACACTACTATCTGTCATTCCACTCTTTACTGCTATTGCCTTGATTGTCATTGCACTGTTTATTGTTATTGCTCCAGTATATTGTGTGCTTGACGTTGTTGGTGTAGTTCCATTGGTTGTATAGTATATTGTTGCTCCTGAGGTTGAACTACTTAATGTTACTGTTGTTCCACTTGCTACTGCTCCGCTTGTTATGCTTCCAGTTGGCGTTGCTACTGTTTGTTGAGGAGGCGCCACACTAGAAGCATTTCCAATAGTAAAATTAATTAAATTAAATGCTTGATCAGAAGTTCCACTATCTCTTGTATAATATATTCTAAATGAATCTATTGGTATTCCTTGTGCTGGAGAATAATCAATTGGATAACTGGCTTCATAACTAGCACCTGTATCTGGACTAGAATAAGGAACAGTAGAGAATACCTCTTGACCATTTGCATATCCTTTTACTGTGACATTTGAAAACCCATTATTTATAACCCCAGAAGTAGTATCATAATACTCACCTAAATCTAGACTTGTCAAAGTAAAACTTTTTAGAGAATTATTTACTTTAACTTCCAGATAGACAGTTTCTACATTTGTAGCTGTATCGTTGATAAATGCTCCATATTGATCAGCATATAGCAGCGGCTTAGGTGCTGTTAATGTAAAAAATCCATCTGGACTATTCGCTGTATTACCACTTCCATTACCACCAATGACATTCCATCCGTTAAAGGTTTGCTGACCATCAGGAAATCCTGAGGCAGAGACCTTTAACGATAAAAAACTAAAAAACATAAAAAATACAAGAAACATAGATAAGTATTTTCTTATATTACATTTTTTCATTAAATTATCCTCCTTGTGTAAATTAATTGTATTAAATATTGTGCTAATTAAAATTTAATATACTTTAGCAAAATATAATTAAATTAACACAAAAATATAATAAGTCTGTATTTAGAAATACTTTAAAAACTTATTATAATAATGAAAAATCGATAACACTTTCTTACAAAAATATTCTTGAGAATATTAACCTTATCTCTAAATTATGGTCTAACTGGATAAAGCCCCTCTACAGCAATAATATAGTTTAATACTACAAATGGCTGCATATTATCAATTTCAATACCATTCCCTGTGTTTCCTATAATTATATTAGGACCTGCATCTAAAGTACAATCCATTGTTCCTACTGGCAATTGGACATCTTTTGTAGTAGATGCATTATTATTATATATATTTATAGTATTATTTGATCCTTTTGCAAAATAACTGTTATTGTCAGGTTGTGCAATATTACCAACAGTTGAGGTGGCTGGAATTGTAAAACTTCCATTAGCAGAATAAGATGCCATGTTAACTGTAGCTGAATGGCTATGAGATGGTAAATTAGCTACTAATAAGGTATTTTTTTCTGTCCCACCTGTTTTTCCAATTTGATAACTTATATTTTTTCCTTGTTCTACATAGTTTCCTCCTCCTACTGGTACACGCCCACGCAAATCAGGTAAATTAAATGTTTTTACTCCATCTCCTCCATATGTAACTCCAATCAATGAATATAGTGCTTGATTATCTGAAATATTAAGAGAAGCTCCATTGCAAAGCGCCCATCCATTTGGTGCAAAACCTGCCGCCCAAAAAAGAATAGTTCCTAAATATACCTCCATAAAAAAACTCCTTTCAAAATCTTTTATTACTTATATCAATTAGTATATTTCACACATATTATATAATTATTTTTCATACTTGTAGTCTTAACCTCAATTTTTATAGCTAATCTTTAATTGGATAATAGCTCGAATTTGCACAAATAATATATTTTAATGCTACATATGGTTGACAATTACTAATAGCAGCTCCCTTTCCTGTATTTCCAACAACTGCTGATATGTTTCCATTTGACAAACCGCTTATATTTAAATTTCCTACAGGTAATTTAACATCTTTTGTAGTAGTACTATTATTGTTATATATAGTTGCGCCTGCTTTTGCAAAATAACTGTTATTATCAGGTTGAACAACATTTCCATCTGATGAAGTAGCTAAAATCGAAAAGTTTCCACTACATTTCATACTTGTTGAAACTGTATGATTATGAGGTGGAATATTATTTATTGATAAAGTATTATTTAGTACTCCATTGGTCTCTCCTAAATTATGATTGCTTCCTGACACATTAACCATTCCTACTGGTATATATCCACGTAAATCAGGTAGTTTAAATGTGCCTGCCCCTCCTTGGCCAAACCTAGTACCAATTATTGAATATAGTGCTGGGTAAACTTGTGCCGAAAAAGTCTGTCCTTCACAAGATAACCAATCCGCAGGAACCCAATCCATAGGCCATGGTAAAATAGTTCCAATAAAATATCCATCCATATAAAAACTCCTCCCAAATTTATAAACTTTTTTATGAAAAACATTATATCTAATTGTACATTTCTATGATTTATGTCTAAGATCTAGGTGGATAATACCCTGTTATGCAAATAATATAATTTAATACCAAATACGGTTGCATATTATTAACAGGGGCTCCACCACCTGTATTCCCAATAGTAGCTGTTGAACTTACATTTATATTATTTATACTTACTTTTCCACCAGGCAATTGAACATCTCTTGTAACACCCGCATTATTGTACATAGCTGTTGCTGCAGTTCTACCTGAATTAGGAACTTTTCCAAAATAACTAGAAGTATCAGGTTGCGCAACATTTCCAACGGTTGAAGTTGCTGCAACAGTCAAATTAGCATTAATCGTGCATGTATTTGTTGTATTAACCGTAGCTGCATGAGTATGTACTGGTAGATTATCTGACGATAAACTAGTCTGGCTTAGCCCACCTTTGTTCCCAACATTATAAATAATATTTGTATTTTGAAAATTTCCAGCACCTATTGGTACACATCCACATAAATTAGGTAAATTAAATGTAGTTACTCCATCTCC